>USBC01000028.1 GCA_900552845.1 uncultured Oscillospiraceae bacterium
GGAGCAGTTCCTTGCCATGGTGGAATTTGCTGTGCGCCACCTTGGTGATCTGGTGGATGAATATGTTACCATCAATGAACCAAATGTCTATGCGGTCTGCGGTTATTTGGGGGCAGGCTTCCCCCCTGGGGAATTCAATATCTCCCATGCTCTGCGGGTAATGAAGGTGATGGGCGAATGCCACCGTCGGGCTTACCGGTTAATTCATAATATCCATGAAGAACTGGGCTATGCCGAACCCAAGGTTGGCCTAGCCATGCATATGCGCGCCTTTGTGCCGTACAATGCGAAAAATTTGTGGCATCGCATTGCTTGCCGCATTTCGGAATACAACTTCCAGACTAAGTTGAACAAGACCTATATGCTGGGCCCCGAGGGCCCCTACGCCGATTTTTTGGGCCTCAATTATTATGCTCGTACTGCTACCTCCGGCTTGGGGGATGGTACTTTGCCGAATGTTCCGGTGAATGATCTAGGCTGGGAGATCTACCCGGCCGGCATTGTGGAGTGCTGCCAAAAACTCCACGCCCTTCTGCCGGAATTCCGGCAGCACCTCCTCGTCCAGCTTCATCTCCGCCAGATTATTCGGCTGTACCTGCTCCACCCGTGCGGCAAAGGTATGCAGAGGCTTTAGCGCCTGTCCCGTCACAAAATACGCCAGTACGCCGCTCAAAAGCGTTACCGCTGCCGTAATCCCCCAGTTGGTGGCAATAAAGGACTCCTGCGCCCCGCTGATGATGATGGTCAGCTCATCGTCCTCTCCGGCGGTTTCGGGGTCAAAATAGGCAGGCTCCCCCTTCGGGCCTTCCCCCTGAAAGGTCTCTCCGATGGAATCCATGTAGTACCTGCCGGAATTACTGATCAGACAGTTCATCACCACGCAGGTCACACCGATCAGAAGCGCCGTCATCAGGGTGATGCGCCATTGCAAAGAGAGCTTTTTCACGCTTTCCCCTCCTCTATCTGGTACCCCTCCCCGATCCGGTTGCGAATGGGGTCATAGCCCAGCGCGGTGCGCAGCTTTTTCCGCAGGGCGGAAATATGTACACGGATCGAATTGCTGAAATTATCCACGCTGTTATCCCACACATGGTCAATCAGCTCCTCCTGGCTCACCGGGCGCCCCCGGTGCAGCATCAGGTACTCCAGAATCCCCGTTTCCTTGCGGGTCAGCGCCAGCTCCCGTCCGGCAGCGGCGGCGGTGCGCGCCTTGGTGTCAAAGGTCACCTCCCCACAGGTCAGCACCACATCGTTCTGTGTAAACTGCCGCAGGGTCAGGCTGCGGATCCGTGCCTCCAGCTCCTCCAAATGAAAGGGCTTTACCAGATAATCATTGGCGCCGGCGTCCAGCCCCTCCACCTTGCTGGCCACCTCACTGCGTGCCGATAAAATCAGCACACGGGTCTCGCGGTCGGTCTGCCGCAGCGTTTTCAGCACCGTCATGCCGTCCGTCCCCGGCAGGTTCAGGTCCAGCAGCACCAGGTCGTACCGTTCCTCGCCCAGCAGCTCTATCGCCCTGTTCCCGTCATAGCAGTAATCCACGCTGTAAGCCAGCCGGCGCAGGCTGCGCACGATGGTCTCGCACAGCGCACGCTCGTCCTCAATGACCAAAAGGCGCATGGCTACCCCTCCCTTTTCTTTTCATGTTCCCTCCACCCGGCAGTGGCACGCGCTGTTTCGGCGGGCGCAGCCTTCGCTCCGGTCGTGCTGACCCTGACGGGCAGCCCTCCCCGCTGCGGCGCGCCCGCCTTCCCCCTCGGGGCTTCATCGGGCAGCGCCCTGTGCGCTCCTGTCAAATAAGGTTTTCTTTATTATAACAGACCAAATTAAATTTTGCGTTAAATTTTCTTTCTTAACGCAAATTTTAACATCCCCGTGCTATCATAAGCGCAGAAACGCAGAAAGGAATGATGAAATTGAGCCACATCAAAAAGAGTACGGTGCAGATCGTACTGCTTGCCGTCGGTGCCGTCATGCTGTGCTTCGGCGTCTGGCGCGGCGAAGCGGCAACGGTCTTCAGCAAGGCGATTAAATTATGTTTGGAGTGTGTCGGCATTGGATAAGAAACATTCGGGGATTTCCCACCTCCTGTCCCGTTTCCGGGGCTGGGTGCAGGCGGGGGCTGCACTGCTCACCAATCTCCACCTGCCCAATTTTCTCAAGGGCTCCATTTATCAGGGCAGCGGCAAAGCCGTCTGCGTGCCGGGGCTCAATTGCTATTCCTGTCCGGCAGCCTCCGGTGCCTGCCCCATCGGGGCGTTTCAGGCGGTGGTCGGCTCATCAAAGTTCCGTTTTTCCTATTATATCACGGGCTTTCTCATTCTGCTGGGCGTTTTGCTAGGGCGCTTTATCTGCGGATTTCTGTGTCCCTTCGGGTGGTTTCAGGAGCTTTTGCACAAGATCCCGACCAAAAAGCTCTCCACAAAAAAGCTAAAGCCCCTGACCTACCTCAAATATGCTGTTTTGCTGCTGATGGTGGTACTGCTGCCGGCGCTGCTGGTCAATGATGTCGGCATGGGCGACCCCTTCTTCTGCAAGTATCTCTGTCCGCAGGGCGTGCTGGAGGGCGCCATTCCCCTTTCCGCCGTCAATGCCGGTATTCGGTCAGCACTGGGCAGCCTCTTTACCTGGAAGTTCGCCGTGCTGCTTGCGGTGGTCGTCGCCAGTGTGCTGTTCTACCGTCCCTTCTGCAAATGGCTCTGTCCTCTGGGCGCTTTTTACGCCCTGCTCAATAGGGTCTCGCTGTTCCAGATGAAGGTGGATCAAAACAAGTGCGTTTCCTGCGGGAAATGCGCCAGAGCCTGCAAAATGGACGTTGATGTGACCAAGACCCCCAACCATGCCGAATGTATCCGCTGCGGTATGTGTATCCGCGCCTGCCCCACCGATGCCATTCGTTTCCGCTATGGCTTCGGCGAGGGGAAGGAAACCGGAAAAGCCGAAAAAGCGGTGGAAGCACCGCAGAATAATAACCCGTAAATTTCAGGAGGAATCAAAATGAATGTAAAAAAACTCATCACCCTGCTGCTTGCCGCCATGATGGTCATTGCCATGGCAGCCTGCGGCAACCAGAACAGCGGCAACCCTGCCGATAACGGTACCACCGGCGAGCCCAAGACCCTCGAGGAGGCGTCCGCTCTGTTCGACAGCCTTTTAGCGCAGGAAACTGCGATCCTCAATGAAAACTCCGCCCTGTGGGAAAAGGTCTTTATGGCTGCCAATAAGGATATGATCATGATCGAGGACGGCAAAAACTACGGTCAGTTCCTGCTGGATACCATCGAGGACGCCAAGGAGCAGTTCACCGCAGAGGAGCTGAAGGTACTGCGTGAGGGCGGCGAGAAAATCCGCGATCTGGAGGATCAGCTGACCAAGCTGGAGGAAAAGTTCCCCGAGCTGGTGCCCGATAACTCCGACGGCACCGTCAGCGTCCCCGCGGAAAACGGCAAGCCCATCGAGCAGGGCAGCACCAATCCCTTCCCTGCCTTTGAGGGCAAGGATCTGGACGGCAATCCTGTCAAGAGCAGCGAGCTGTTCGCCGGCAATACCGTCACCGTCATCAACTTCTGGTTCACCACCTGCAAGCCCTGCGTCGGCGAGCTGGGCGACCTTGAAGCCCTCAATAAGACCTTGACCGAAAAGGGCGGTGCGCTCATCGGCGTCAATACCTTCACGCTGGACGGCGACGAAACCGCCATTGCCGAAGCCAAGGCGATCCTCTCCAAAAAGGGCGTCACCTACCGGAACGTCTATTATGCCTCCGACAGCGAGGCAGGCGCCTTTACCTCCAATATCTTTGCCTACCCCACCACCTATGTGATCGATCAGAACGGTAACATCGTCGGTGATCCCATCGTCGGTGCCATCACCGAAAAGAAGCAGGCGGAAGCCCTCAATCAGCTCATCGAGCAGGCGATCGCCAACAGCAAATCCTGATGTAAAATTTCTCCCCAAAGCCCCGAAGGAGCCTTTCCTTCGGGGCTTTTTCCCGTCTCTCTCCGTCCTCTGTGCCGCACGGCCCGGCTGCCCTGCCCCACCCGTCGCAAATCCGCAAACTGTCGTTTCCTTTTCATTGACTGCCCGCCCAAGGTGTGATAGAATATTAAGATAGAAAAATAGGGGCAATATGCTCTCTCCACCACTCCAATGAAAGGGAATGTTTTTACCATGATACGCAGCATGACCGGCTACGGACGGGATCAGCAGCTCCTGCACGGGCGCAGCATCACCGTCGAGATCCGTTCCGTCAACCATCGCTATTTCGAGTTTTCCTGCCGGGCGCCGCGCGGCTGTGCTTTTCTGGAGGATCGCCTGAAGCGCTCCCTGCAAAGCGCTATTTCCCGCGGCAAGGTGGAGGTCTCCCTCACCCTGCAAACCATCGAAAGCCGCCACACCTCTGTTGCGGTGGATCACGCCCTTGCCGGTCAGTATCTCACCGCCCTGCGCGCTCTGGGCGAGGAATATTCCCTTCCCGATGATCTCACCCTCTCCTCCGTTGCCCGTCTGCCGGACGTCTTTACCCTGTGCCGGGACGAGGAGGACGAGGAGGAGCTTGCCGCCGATGTACTGCAGGTGCTGCAAAATGCTCTCGACCGCTTTGTGGCAATGCGGGAAGCCGAGGGCGAGCGGCTGCGTGCCGATGTCCTTTCCCGTGTCGTCACCATGGAGGAGCATCTCTCCTTTGTGGAGGAGCGCTCCCCTCAAACCGTTATGGAATACCGCGCCCGCCTCACCGCTAAGCTCACCGAGCTTTTGAACGGCGCCGTCCCCGATGAAGCCCGTATTCTCACCGAAGCGGCGATCGTCGCCGACCGTCTGGCGGTCGATGAAGAAACCGTGCGGCTGCGCAGCCACTTTGCCCAGCTTCGCAGGATCATGGAAAGCACCGAGCCGGTGGGACGCAAGCTGGACTTCTTGGTACAGGAAATGAACCGCGAAACCAACACCATCGGCAGCAAGTGCAGCGATACCGCCATTGCCGGTCATGTGGTGGAGATGAAGAGCGAGATCGAAAAGATCCGCGAGCAGATCCAGAACATCGAATAATGCGAAAGGTCGTGTAAATCCAGTGAAACTTATCAATATCGGCTTTGGCAACATGGTCTCCGCCAGCCGCCTCATCGCCATCGTCAGTCCCGAATCCGCTCCCATCAAGCGCATCATTCAGGATTCCCGCGACCGCGGCACCCTCATCGACGCTACCTACGGACGCCGCACCCGCGCCGTCCTCATCACCGATAGCGACCATGTCATTCTTTCGGCAGTGCAGCCGGAAACGGTCGCCAACCGCGTAGTGGATTACGAGGACGAGGAAGAAATGGAGGGGCAGGCATGATCGGCAGCTACACCGCTCCCAAGGAGCATGGCATTTTAGTGGTCTTTTCGGGGCCATCCGGCGCCGGCAAGGGTACCATTCTCAAGCGCTATTTTGAGGACGACCCGCCCGCCGTGCTATCGGTTTCCGCCACCACCCGTCCCCCCCGCCCCGGCGAGGTAGACGGCGTGCATTACCACTTCATTTCCCGGGAAGAATTTGAGCAGCTCATTGCCAATGACGGCGTGCTGGAATATAACATCTACAACGGCAACTACTATGGCTCCCCCCGTGGACCCATCGAGGAGGAGCTCTCCAAGGGACACGATGTTATTCTGGAGATCGAAACCAACGGCGCCGGCCATATCCGCCGCATGTTCCCCAGCGCCCTTTCCATCTTCGTGGTGCCGCCCTCCTTCGAGGAGCTGAAAAAGCGCCTCATCGGCAGAGGGACGGAAACCGCCGAGGAGATCACCGCACGGCTGGAAAAGGGTCGCGCAGAGATCGAAATGGCGTTAGATTACGATTACATCGTTGTCAATGACGAAGTAGAAACCGCAGCCCGCCGTCTGGCGGAAATTATCCGCTCCGCCCGCTGGAGCAAAAAATTCAATCAATCATTTATTCAAGAGGTGCTGAACAATGCTTAGACCCGCTATGACCCAGATTCTGAAGCCCGGCGAGAGCTACTACAAGTTCGTGGTGGCAGTCGCCAAAAAAGCCCGTGAGATCTCTGCCGAAGCCGAGGAGAACCACATCGCGCTGGAGGAAAAACCTGTCTCTCTGGCGCTGGATCTCTTTGCCACCGGTGCCGAGCGTCTTTCCGATTTTGACTGCTCCATGACCGAGCGCAAATAATCCGGACTTTTTCTCCCCCTGCAAACCCGCTTTGCAGGGGCGGCTTTATAGTGCGCGGGGCACAGTGCCTGCGTTTTTCCCTATCCTCGGCAAAATACAGTCCCGCACCCGCGCACCGCGACCCGTTCTATGACTTAGTTCCCATGTCGCCTAACGGCGTCGCAAAGTTTTTTGCTTGCCTTGGTTTGTACGCCTATCCGGCGGGGACTTCCTTTTGCTCGTGCAAAAGGAAGCAAAACACGCTCGGGGAGAACCCCGAGACCCCCGACGCTTGGCTGCGCTGGATACGAATGTTGTTTTTCTGCTGGCACAGAAAAACAAATCCGTACGGCGCGCAGATGCGCTCCAAAGGTAGCCTGCGGCGGCATTTTTTCGCCCGCGCGCTGGAGCGCGAAGGGCGAACCACCACCCCTGTCCCCTCCTCTGAGGAGGGGAACTATAGTGCGGGTAGGCTAATACTTTTTAGTCTGTTTCCCCTTTCCTCGGCAAATCTCGTTCCCGCACCCTCTCACCGCGACCCGTTAGCCTCCAAAGCTCCCACTATCTCCCAAACTCGTAAACTTTTTATAAAATTTTGTGTTAATTCAACACTTTCATTGCAAATTTTCCTCGTTTCGTCCGGATTAGTGAGAGGGACTTCTCTTACCGGTAAATATCTTCCCCGTTCCGACCTGTGCCGCAGGTCGCTCTCGTCTTTCGCTTTTCCCATTTTCCCGCGTGCGCGCCTGTACGCGCGGGGAATCTCAATTCAGCCAAAAGGAGGTAGGCGGTTTGTCCCCTGTTGCCCGCGTGGCGGTGGAAAAAACCACCTGCCGTTTCGATAAATTATTTGACTATGCCATTCCCGAAGGAATGGCTCTCACCGCCGGCGTCCGCGTCATGGTTCCCTTTGGTCGGGGCGGCAGAAGGGTGGGACTGGTGGTGGCGCTTGCCGATGCGCCGGAGAGCGATACCCCTCTCAAGCCCGTCGCCGCCGTTCTGGAGGAGGAACCCGTCCTCACCGAGGAGGGACTGTTCCTGCTGCGCTGGCTGCGTGAAAATACCTTCTGCACCTGGTTTGATGCTCTGTCGGTGCTCATTCCCGCCGGCTACGGTCTGCGGGGACTTATCGGCTGGTCACTGGTGCGGGGCGTCCCCCTGCCGGAGGCGCTCTCCCCCACCGAGCAGCAGGTGCTTTCTGCCCTGAAGCCCCGCCGCAAGGCAGTCGCCGCCGCCGAGCTGGCGGAAGCGCTGGGGCTTACCCTTGACGCCCTTCCGCTGGAACGGCTGGAGACCCTCGGGCTTCTCCGTCGGGAGGAGGTCGTGGAGCGCCGCATCGGGGATAAAACCCTGCAAATGGTGCGGCTTTCCGGCACCGAGCCGGAGCGCCTGACCCCCAAGCAGCGGCAGGTTTACGAGCTGCTGGAGCAGGTCGGCTGCGGCAGCATTCGGGAGATCTGCTACTTTGCGGGTGTCACCCGCGGAGTGGTGGAAAAGCTGGTGCAGCAGGGCATTGCCGAAGCCTATGAGCAAGAGGTGCTGCGCACCCCTGTCAGTCGGGAAACCGTCCTGCCGGAGCCACCCCCCGCCCTTACCGAGGAACAATCCGCCGCGGTGGAAACGCTGTGGCAAGGCTTTGCGGAGGGCGGCAGAACGGGGCTTTTGTATGGCGTGACCGGCAGCGGAAAAACTGCTGTTTATCTCACCTTGGCGCACCGTGTTCTGGCAGAGGGACGGCGCTGCATCGTGCTGGTGCCGGAAATTTCCCTCACCCCGCAAACCATTCGCCGCTTTTTGGCGGCATTCGGCAGGCGGGTCGCCGTCATGCACAGCGCTCTCTCCCTCAGCGAGCGGCTGGACGAATACAAACGGATCCGCCGAGGTGAGGTCGATGTCGTGGTGGGCACCCGCTCCGCCGTCTTTGCGCCGGTGGAAAAGCTGGGGCTGATCATCGTCGATGAGGAGCAGGAGCACACCTACCGCAGCGAAAAAGCCCCCCGCTACGATGCCGGAGAGATTGCCCGGCTGCGTGCCAGACGGCAGGGCGGACTGTGTGTTTTAGCCTCCGCCACCCCCAGCATCGAAACGGCATACCGTGCCGAAAAAGGGGAATACCTGCTTGCCAAGCTGACCCACCGCTATGGCGGCGCACCGCTGCCCGACGTCACCATTCTGGATCTGCGGGAGCGGGCAATGGCTGCCGAGGCACTGAGCGAGGAGCTGTGTGAGGAGCTGATGCAGAACCTCGACCGCGGGGAGCAAAGCATTCTCTTTGTGAACCGGCGGGGCTATTCCGCCACGGCGACCTGCATGAGCTGTCACCAGCCGCTGGAATGTCCCCATTGCTCCATCAGTCTGAAATTCCACGCCGCCAACGGCCGACTGATGTGCCACTACTGTGGCTACAGCACCGAGGTGCCGAAGGCCTGCCCCCATTGCGGCAGTCGCCTGATGCGGTACTCCGGCGTCGGCACGCAAAAGGTGGAGGAGGCGCTGAAGCTCCGCTTTCCGCAGGCAAGGATCCTCCGCATGGATCAGGACACCACCATGCGCAAGGACAGTCATCAAAAGCTCCTTTCCGCCTTTGGCAGAGGGGATTATGATATTCTTATCGGAACACAGATGGTCACCAAAGGACTGGATTTCCCCAAGGTGACGCTGGTGGGGGTGCTTGCCCCCGACCAAATGCTGTACGCCGATGATTTCCGCAGCTACGAGCACACCTTCAGTCTGATTACTCAGGTGGTGGGACGGGGCGGAAGGCGGGAGCTGCCCGGACGGGCATTTTTGCAGACCTACCAGCCCGATCACCCGGTGCTGACCGCCGCGGCAAGGCAGGATTACCCCGCCTTCTACAAAACCGAGGCGGAGACCCGCAAGCTGCTGCTGTATCCCCCGTTCTGCCGGCTGTACTGTCTGGGCTTTTGGGGAGAAAACGAAGCTGAGGTAAAGGCGGCGGGGCAGGCGGTGCTTGCTTTGCTGGAGCGGCTGCTGCCCGGAGAATATCCGGAGCTTCCCGTAAGGCTTTTGGGGCTGGCGCCGGCAAACGTGCTGCGGGTGGCGGGGCGTTACCGCTACAAGCTGATCATCAAGGGCAAAAACAGCCCCCGTATGCGGGAGCTGCTGTGGCGGCTTTACACCGAGCCGGAGCTGGCAGCCGTGATGCGGAATGTGACGCTGACCATCGACCCGAATTACGATTCCGATTTGTAAGAGGCGAAAGAACCGCCGGATCATTTTACAGTTTACCGAAAACGACCGCTTTCTGCGGTAACTATACCTTCACTTGACAAGGACATACACGCTTTTCGACGGCGCAAATCAGCGCTGACTGCGTCATCGAGCCTTGAAATACGCAAGTATTCCTGCGGCTCTCTTCCTTGTCATCATCTGATTTTCCCACGTCGAAAAGTCCTACGGAGTTTTTGCGCAGCAGAAATGCCGTAGGGGGAAGTGCGGTGAAGATGGCAGGCTGGCGCCTGTCGATGAGCCGCACAATGCCATACGGCATTTATGCCCGCAAAAACCGTATGTGCTCTTGTCAAGTGAAGGTATCCAAAATCCATACTCTGCTAAGGAGGTGCTTTTTGTGGCACTGAGAAATATTGTGACCGAAAAAGAGGCAAGGCTGCGCAAGGTAAGCCGCCCTGTGGAAAAATTTGATGAGCGGCTGTGGACGCTGCTGGACGATATGGCGGATACTATGTACCATGCCGATGGCGTGGGCATTGCCGGCGTGCAGGTGGGCGTGCTGCGCCGCGTCTTTGTGGTGGATATCGGCGAGGGACTGACCGAATTTATCAATCCCACCATCACTGCCCGAAGCGGCGAGCAGGACGGCATGGAGGGCTGCCTTTCCTCCCCCGGTGAGTTCGGGCTGGTGGTGCGCCCCGAAAAGGTGACCGTCACCGCCTTTGACCGCCACGGCAAGCCCTTTACCATGGACGCCGAGGGCTTTTTGGCACGCGCCATCTGCCACGAAAACGACCATCTGGACGGACATATTTTCAAGGATATTACCCACCATATGCTCACCGAAGAGGAGCTGCAGAACTGGGACGAGGAGTGATACAGCATGAGGATCGTTTTTATGGGAACACCGGACTTTGCGGTGCCCTGCCTGCAAAGAATTCTGGACGACGGGCACGAGGTACCGGCGGTCTTTACCCAGCCGGATAAGCCGGTGGGACGCCATGCCACACTGACCCCGCCGCCGGTAAAGCGGCTGGCGCAGGAGCACAAAATCCCCGTTTATCAGCCCACCAAAATGCGGGACGGCACCGTTGCCGCCCAGCTGCGGGAGCTGGCGCCGGACTGTCTGGTGGTGGTCGCCTACGGGCGGATCCTGCCGCAGGCGATTCTTGACGTGCCGCCCAAGGGCTGCATCAATATCCACGGCTCGCTGCTGCCCAAATACCGGGGCGCTGCGCCGATCCAGTGGAGCGTCATCAACGGCGAAGCCGTTACCGGCGTGACCAGTATGTTTATGGACGCCGGCATGGATACCGGCAATATCATCGATACCATCACCACCCCCATCGGGGAGAATGAGACGGCAGGCGAGCTGTTTGACCGGCTGGCGCCGCTGGGCGCAGAGCTTTTAAGCCGCACCCTGCGCTCCGTTGCCAACGGGACAGTGCAAAGCACCCCGCAGGACAACGACAAAGCCACCATGGCGCCGATGCTGGAAAAAGCCATGGGCAGGCTGGACTTTACCCTGCCCGCCGGAGTGCTGCACAACCATATCCGCGGCATGAACCCGTGGCCCGGCTGCTTCTGCACGGCAGGCGGCAAAATGCTGAAGATCCATGAGAGCCGTGTGGCAGAAGGGCGTGGGAAAGCCGGTGAGCTGCTATCCTCTGATCCGGTGACGGTTGCCTGCGGCGAGGGTGCCCTGCAGTTTATCACCGTACAGCCGGAGGGCAAGCCCCGCATGGCAGCCGCCGACTGGCTGCGCGGCGCACGGCTGCAAAAGGGCGAGTGCTTGGAGTAAAACGGATCGTGGCGAGAGGGTGCGGGAGCACTATTTCTCCCCTGCCACAATTTACATTTTCTTCATAAATTGGGAACGGGCGGGACAAAATAATCTGATAGAATAATACTGAAAAATTTTGTGCCTGCGGCACAGATTGCAACATAAGGAGGCGTGCTACATGCCGATGGGCTATTACTACGGCTATGATTACACCTGGTACCTGCTGGTGCTGCCGGTTTTCTTGCTGGCGCTGTGGGCACAGTTCAAGGTAAAGGCGACTTATTCCAAATACTCCAAGGTGCGAAGCCTGCGCGGACGCACCGCTGCCGAGGTCGCCCGGCAGATCCTGAACGACCACGGGCTGAACTATGTGCAGGTGGATATGATAAACGGCGAGCTGACCGATAACTACGACCCGCGCAGCAACATCGTGCACCTTTCACAGGGCGTTTATAACAGCACCTCCATTGCCGCCATCGGCGTGGCGGCGCACGAGTGCGGTCACGCCGTACAACACGCCGAGGAATACGGGCCCTTAAAGCTGCGCAGCGCCATTATCCCCGTTACCAATATCGGCTCTACCCTTTCCATTCCCATCTTTTTTCTGGGGCTTTTGATGAACTTCACCCTGCTGATGAACATCGGTATCCTGCTGTTCGGGCTGGTGGCGGTGTTCCAGCTTATCACCCTGCCGGTGGAATTTAACGCAAGCCGGCGGGCGCTTGCCACCATTGAGGAACGCGGTCTGTTGACCGAGGACGAGGCGCGGGGCGCCAAAAAGGTGCTTTCCGCCGCTGCCCTTACCTATGTGGCGGCGCTTGCCTCCTCTCTGGCGCAGCTGCTGCGGCTTGTCATCATCAGCCGCGGCAGAAGCAGGGATTGATGCGATGGCGGACGCAAGACTGACCGCCCTGCGGGGGCTTTCTGAGGTCTTTGGGCAGGGGGGCTACTCCAATCTGGTGCTGGAGAGCCTGATGCGGAACAATCAATTGAACGGACAGGAGCGTGCCTTTTGCACCGCGCTGTTTTATGGCGTGGTGGAACGGCGCATCACGCTGGACTGGGTGCTGGGACGCTATTCCCGTCAGCCGGTGGAAAAGCTCTCCCCTGCCGTAAGAGATATCCTGCGCATGGCAGTGTATCAGCTACTGTACATGCCCTCGGTGCCGGAAAGCGCCGCCGTGAACGAAGCGGTAAAGGAGACCCGTCAAAGGAAGGTTGCCTCTGCCGCCGGATATGTCAACGGCGTGCTGCGTGCTTTTTTGCGGGACGGTAAAAAAATTGCCCTGCCGCGGGATCCGCTTCTTGCCCTTTCGGTCGAATATTCGGTGCCGAAGGCGCTTATTGCGCTATGGCAGCAAAGCTACGGTGAGGAAAAAGCCAAAGCCATTTTAGCCGGAAGCGAGACCCCTGCGCCGCTTTTTATCCGGGTAAACACCTGTAAAACCACAGCGGCAGCGCTCAAGGCCCGCCTTATCGAGGACGGCATTACCGCTGAGGAAACAACCGTGGAGCATGCGCTGCGGCTGATCGACGCCGGTGATGTGACCCGCCTTGAGGCGTTCCGGGAGGGATTGTTCCATGTACAGGATCTTTCCAGCCAGAAATGTGCCGCCGCACTGGGCGTGCAGGCGGGGCATCGGGTGCTGGACGTCTGCTCTGCGCCGGGCGGCAAGAGCTTTACGCTGGCGGAAATGATGGACGACACCGGCAGCCTGCTGGCGATGGATCTGTACCCCAACCGGCTGCGGCTGGTGGAGGACGGCGCTGCCCGTTTGGGGCTGCACTGCATCAAAACGCAGGCAAGAGACGCCCAAATTTATGATAATTCTCTGGGAGTATTTGACCGTATCCTATGTGATGTGGTATGCTCCGGTTACGGGGTCATTCGGCGCAAGCCGGAGATCCGCTATAAAGACCCAGCGGAGGAGGCGGCGCTGCCTGAGACGCAGCTTGCCATTCTGACTGCCTCCTCCCGATCCCTTGCCTGCGGGGGGCGGCTGGTATACTCCACCTGCACGCTGAACCCCGCCGAAAACGAAGGCGTAGTGGAGCGGTTCCTGCGGGAAAATACCGACTACGCCCTGTGCGGCGAGCCGGTAACCTGCCTGCCGGAGCAAAACGGCGGGGACGGGTTCTTCTATGCGGTGGTGGAGCGGAGACTGTAAATGCTTGCGGGTTGTTATGGTGATGGTTTGCTGTCACCTGCCGGCGGGGCAAAGTCTTTTAGATAGCTTAATTTGCACGCCTATCCGGCGGGGACTTCCTTTTGCTCGTGCAAAAGGAAGCAAAACACGCTCGGGGATACCCCGAGACCCCACGCACCGGAACGCCCGCTCGGAACGGCTGCACCGTCCCGAAGCGTGGGCTAAACGGTGCTTATAAGGGGCTGTGGGCACATCTGCCCCCTTCCCCTCCCCTCCCCCGAAGCGGGGGAGGGAGTTCCTATCCCAATCACTGCTTACCTTACTCTTGCGCTCGGCAAGTGCCGACTGCTATGGGGGCATAGGGGGAAGTTGATTTATAAGTGTTAGCCTGCTATTGGCTTAGTCCCCCTCCTTTGAGGAGGGGAGAGGGGTGGTGGTTCGCCCTTCGCGCTCCAGCGCGCGGGCGATAAAAATGCGTCGCAGACACTTTTTGAGCGCATCTGCGCGCCGTACGGATTTATTTTTCTGCTGCCGCAGAAAAATAATATCCGTATCCAGCGCAGCCAAGCGACGCGGGTCTTTAGGGCAACAGCCCTAAAACGCTTTTGGGTACTTTTGGCGGGTCAAAAGTACCACCCCGCCGGTAGGCGGAGATACAGACCAAGCTATCATCAAAACTTTGCGACGCCGTTAGGCGGAAAAAACATAAATGAAAGGAGCCAAACGAGCATGGAAAAAGTCGATATTTCCTCGATGACGCTGCCGCGGCTGACCGAGTGGATCACCGGCACGCTGGGGGAGCCGAAATTCCGCGCCGGTCAGATCTACCGGTGGGTGCATGAAAAACGGGTCGGCTCCTTTGCCGAAATGACCAATCTTTCCGCTGCGCTGCGGCAAAAGCTGGAGCAAAGCGCCTTTCTGACGGTGCTTTCCACCCGCCGTCGGCTGGAAAGCCGGCTGGACGAAACGGTCAAGCTCCTCCTGGAGCTGCCCGACCAGAACTGTGTGGAAGCCGTACTGATGCGGTACGAGCACGGACTCAGCCTCTGCATCTCCACACAGGTGGGGTGCCGTATGGGGTGCAAATTCTGCGCCTCCACGCTGGGCGGGCTGGTGCGCAGCCTGACCCCTGCCGAAATGCTGGGAGAGGTGTATGAAGCCGAACGGCAGGCGGGTGAGCCGATCTCCTCGCTGGTGCTGATGGGGATAGGCGAGCCGCTGGATAACTACTGCAATGTTCTGGATTTTTTGACGATACTATCTTCGCCGGAGGGCAGAAACTTAAGCCTGCGGCATGTTTCACTTTCCACCTGCGGGCTGTGCGACCGTATTGACGAGCTGGCGGAGCTGGGACTGGGGCTGACCCTTTCCATCTCGCTGCACGCCGCTGATGATGAGACCCGCAGCGCCATTATGCCGGTGAACCGGCAATACAACATTGCCCGTCTGATGGAAAGCTGCAAAAACTACTTTGCCAGAACCGGTCGGCGCATCAGCTATGAATACGCCCTAATCGCCGGTGTGAACGACAGCCCTGCCCACGCCGAGGCTTTGGCAAAGCTGCTGGGCGGGCAGAACTGCCATGTAAATCTGATCCCCGTAAACCCGGTGGCGGAGCGCGGCACCAAACGACCCGATAAGGGGGCGGTACAGCACTTTGCGGCACGGCTGGGGGCGCTGGGGCTGAATGCCACCGTCCGGCGGGAGCTGGGCAGCGACATTGCCGCCGCCTGCGGACAGCTGCGGCGGGCAGAAGCCGGAAAAGCCGGTGGCTGAGAGCCCCCGTTCGGCGAGATGTGACGTTTGTGATGAAATGACAAGCTCTGCGAAACGGTGAACACCGTTCGCAGAAAAAGGGATCGGGCAGGGTTCCTCTGCCCCGACAGAAAAAGCCTTCCCGAAGGAGGGGGACGAAAGATGCTGCAGATCTACGGAGCGACTGACCGCGGAATGGTGCGGGAAGCCAATGAGGACCGCTTTGCCGGC
>USBC01000029.1 GCA_900552845.1 uncultured Oscillospiraceae bacterium
GCCGTTCTTATCAAGTGAAACAAACGCCAGCGCGGTATTCGCCCGTCCGGTGCGGAACACCGTTGAGATGTTCACGCCGTTTGCGTGCAGCGTTTTGAGAATGTGCGTACCGAATGCGTCCTCTCCCACCTGCGAAATCATCTGCGCTCTGCCGCCGAGACGCGCCACTGCGGTTGCCACATTGGCCGGCGCACCGCCCGCGACACGCTCAAACTGCACGACCTCATCAAGTGCACAGCCGCGCTGCTGCGGCACGAAATCAATGAGCAGTTCACCGATTGCCACTACTTTTTTCATCGTTCATCCCCCAGAATATGTCGGAAAATCGCCTGTGCGACGCCGTTTTCCGTATTGCTGCCGGTGATAACGTCCGCTGCTTCGCGGATGCACGGCTCGCTGTTTGCCATGGCGACGCCCAGTCCCGCCATCTGCAGCATGGTCAGATCGTTTTCGCTGTCACCGATGGCGATGACGTTGGCCAGCGTGCAGCCGAGGTGATGCGCCAGCCATTCCAGTCCGTGTCCCTTGTGCACACCCACGCGGTTGACCTCGACGTTGCGCAGCTCTCCGCCGTACATGACGGACGGCGCGAGCTCGAAAATGCCGTATTTATCGAGCGCAGCCGTCAGCGGCGCGATTGCATTCGGGTCATCGTGATAAAGAATCGCCTTGGTGAACGGGCGCGGCTCGTCTGCGAGCACAGCGCGCCACGCATTCTTGTCCCCAACAAAGTGATAACCCTCGTCGGCCTCATCCATCACGACCCGTCCGCGCCGCTGCAGGTTTTCGAGGAAATGCCGAAAGGCATGTCCATAGTACAAATCCTGCGTGGTATACAGGCATGGGTCGGTGTCAATGGCAGTGCACTCGTTCAGGATGATGTCCACCATTTCTGTGCTCAGGCCGTCGAAAAACGCCGGTTCCCTGTCGTCCGGATGCTGCACTGCCGCGCCGTTTGCGGTGACGAGCCAGTCCGGTGCGGCTTCCAGCTGTTCGCTGAAGCGGCGCACCTCGCGCACGTTGCGTCCGGTGCACAGCACGATCTGCACGCCCGCCTGCTGCGCCATGCGTACCGCGCGGGCGTTCTCCGGCGTAATGCGGCTCTGCGCATCCAGCAGCGTTCCGTCTAAATCAGTGGCGATCAGCTTAATTTCGGTATTCGGCATGGCGGCTCCTTTCGAGCAGATTTCAGAGACGGCTTTTTTGCTTGGGCTTACGGTAGCGCTCGGTGATTTCCTCTACTGTGGTGGGCTGTACGGTCAAAAGCTCCTCCACGAAGGGGGATAATACCGGCTGCCAGTCAATGCCCTTTTTCTCCAAAAGATCAGAGAGATCCTCCGGCAGTGGAGCGACAAGGCAAAGCTGCTCTCCGGTGACGGGGTGGGTAAAGGCAACGCCGGCACAGTGCAATGCCTGCCGAGAGAATTCCTCCATGGGGCCGCCGTACAGCTCGTCGCCAAGGAGCGGGTGCCCTTTCTCCGACATATGCACCCGTATCTGATGGGTGCGTCCGGTGTGGAGGATAAACCCCACCAATGCGCAGCTTTTATCAGGTGCGGCGGCAAGAACTTTATATTCGGTGACGGCACGCTCCCCATCGGGAGAAACAATCCGTTTCATTTCCAACGGGATCTCCCGCTCCAACGGCAGGTCGATCAGCCCCGCAGCGGGCTGCGGCACGCCGCTTACCACGGCGACATACCGCTTGGTCACGGCTTTCCACAGCTTGCCGGCAGCAATTTGATGGCGGGCGACCACCACCGCGCCGGTGGTATCCTTATCGATGCGGTTCACCGCACGGAAGGTGCCCGCATTGCCCTCTTTTTCAGACAGGGTGGTATAAACGCTTGCCAGCGTACCGAAGATATGACCGCCCGACTGATGCACCGGCATGCCGGCCGGCTTATTGAAAACTGCGACGTCCCGATCCCAGTACAGGCGAGGGACATCGGTTTCACAGGGCGGCAGCCGCCGCGTTTGATCCGGCAGATTGATTTCCAGCGTATCGCCCTCATGCAGCAGGTCAATGGTGCGGGCATGGACGCCGTTGAGCAGGATCCCCTCCGGCAGGTGCTTGAGCGAAATAACAACCTTGCGGCTGATGCCCTGCTTGAAGCGCAGAAAATGCTGAATCTGATCGCCTGCGTCCTCGGCAGTAACGGAAAAACGAAAGGTTGTCATGGACGGTTTCCTCCTCGGAAGGCTTGCGTGCGGGCGGCAGAACCGTGGGGCGCCCCGCAGCCGCTTCGCGGCTTTGAGGCTTGCCCGGCAGGGCAAGCCGATGCGGCGCCTGTGGCGCCGTACGGGGCGCCCGCACAGGCTATGCCGCGGCAGCACATGATGTTATACCACCAGATTATAGCATAACCCGGCAGCAAAGAAAAGTCCCCGACAGCGCTTTGCCATCGGGGAAAGAACGGGGGTTATGCCACGCCGAGATATTCCTCCAGCGTCAGGTTATTTTCCATGATGTAGGTGGCGATCTCCACACCGACATAGCGGAAGTGCCACGGCTCAAAGATAATGCCGGTCACATCTTGCTTGCCTTTAGGATAACGCAGGATAAAGCCGTATTCGGCGCAGTGCTCCTTCATCCATGCCGCTTCAGCGTCGTACTCAAAGGACTCCTCCATGGTGCTGTGGTGATAGTAGTAATCACCGGAAAGAATATCCACTGCCAGACCGGTGTTGTGCTCGCTGGTTCCGGGAGGGGCTACGCGGGTGGCTGCCACCTGCTCTGCCTTTTCTCGGTCGTAGCCGTTATACTTCATCTGCGCCTGTACCTCGTTTTCCAGCAGAATAGCACTGCGGGCAAAGGTGCGGTAGGCACTGATCAGCTGCAAATTATAGCCGTCTGCCTTTGCTGCCGCCAGAAAATCTTTGAGAGACTGCGCAATGCGGGCATCGACCTTCAGATCAAAGCCGGCGTAGTTGCAGATGAACTCACGCTCCATATCCAGCTCCTCGGCAAGCGGATATTTGGCACTGACCAAAATGGTGCGCCAGTCCTCGCTGCCGGGATTGGTCAGGGTGGTGCCGGAAGGCTCCGGATCAGGAACCGGCTTCGGCTGAGGCTGAGGGTCAGGCTCGGGATCGGGGGTTGGCTCCGGGTCGGGCGTTGGTTCGGGGTCGGGGGTTTGATCACCCTGCTCTCCGCCGGCCGCATCGGTTTGCTGACCGGCATTGGGATCAGGAGTGGGGTCGGGCTGGGCGGCATTGCGGCGTACCAGTGCGGTAACGCCCCATGCAATGAGACCCAACACCAGCAGGATCAGTATAATGCCGCGCACGCGCTTATAGGTGCGGCTGCGGTGGGCGCGGGAATGTTCGTTTTGGCTCATGGTTTTTCCCTCCGTTTATTTACGGTGATATGATTACATAATAGGTGCCGTCCGGACGGCGTTTTGCTGCATGACCTACGCCTTTTGCATCAGCAGGGCGCACCAGCCGTCCTGCTCACGGGTCTCGGTAACGGTCAGCCCCTCTGCGTTCAAAGCGGCGATCACTTCATCGCGGCGGGGCAAAATGATGCCGGAAGCCACCAAATGTCCGCCGGCTTTCAAGTGATGATAGATGGCAGGCGCCAGCGCAATGATCACATCTGCCACGATATTGGCAAGCACGATATCAAAGCCGCCGCGGGTCAGGCTTTCCTCCAGAGGCTGATGGACAAGATCGGCGGCAACGGCGGTAAAGCTGTCTGCGCTAAAGCCGTTTACCCCGGCATTTTCGGCAGCGGTACGTACCGCGACCTTATCAATGTCCACGCCTACCGCTTCCTTAGCGCCCAGCATCAGCGCTGCGATGGATAGGATCCCGCTGCCGGTGCCCATATCCAGCACCCGTGCGCCCTCTACCGGCAAATGCTCCAGCAGCTCGCAGCACAGGCGGGTGGTGTGATGGGTGCCGCTGCCGAATGCCATACCGGGATCCAGTGTCATGACCAGCTCCTGCGGGGCGGGGGAGTATTCCTCCCAACTGGGGCATACCACCAGCCGATCTCCCAAATGGGTGGGGTGGTAAAAGCGCTTCCACGCATTTGCCCAATCCTCCTCCGCCAGTGTCCGGTCGGTTTCGATACGGTAGGCGATGCCCTCCGCCTCCAGCCGGTGGGTCAAAAAAGCCGAAGCCTCGGCGGGGTTTTCTTCGGGCGGCAGATACAGATGCAGCACCGCCTCGGTACGGCTGCGCGCCAGCAGCTCCTCATCAATAAGGTCAATATGCGCGATCTGCGGCACCAGCTCCAGCATATCGCTGTAATCCTCAATATAAATGCCATAGGGGACGGCAAGCTGCGCAATGGCTTCGGCAGTTTCGGCGTCCTTGGTGCTTACGGTGATCTTTAGGTCAGTCCAATTCATGGCGGTTCCTTTCTCTGAATCAATTCTGTGTACCCTATTATAACGGCAACAGATGAAAATCTCAACCGTTTAGCGCCCATTTTTTGTATAGCGGGGGCATAGCCGCCCATACTGCCTGCATAAAGATGGAAAAGGAGGCAGAAAAGCATGACGAAATCAAACCGCTGCGGGGAACCGCAGCAGGAGCCGGCGGAGGTGCTTTGGGAAGAGCTGAGCCGCGTCAATCAAGAGCTTCGGCGGGCGGAGGAATTGTTCGATGTCGTAACGGAGGACGCACTGATTGATGCCTGCACCTATCGGATTCGGACACTTCTTGCCTATCGGGAGTACCTGCTGCGCACGGCACGCCGGCAGACGGAGCAGCCTGCGCCGATCGTATTGTAAGGGGAGCGGCAAAAACAGGAGGAGAGCATTATGGGAATCTGGATCACGGCAGGTGCGGTGTTGGCAGCGGCGCTGCTGGTGCGGTGGCGGCACGCCCTGCGGGGCTGGCTGCTTTCCGCAGCGGGCGGCTTGGGGGTTCTGCTGCTGCTGAATTCCGTTTGGGCGCTTTTGCCGGTCAATTTGTTCACGGTGGCGGTATGCGGGCTGCTGGGCTTACCGGGCGCCGTCAGCCTTCTCGTTTGCAATCTGATGTGGTAATCGGTCTTTCACCGGAGAGGAATGAGCAAAAGAAAAAATACCATTCTGAGCCGAAAAGCCGGAATGGTATTTTTTCATGGGGGCAGGTCACATAACGTTCAGGAAATCCTCCACCACATCAAGCATGTGGCAGGGATCCAGCTTGCCCTCTTGCATCAGCAGAGCAAGTGCTTGGGCTGCATCTGCATCGTCAGTCACATCATGAACGGACTGACAGATTTGCCAACCGTGTCCCGGAAGAAAAACTTCGCACAGAATTCCATAGCAGCAGTAGCGGCCCAGCTGCGGATCTGTGTTCCATTCTTCACAGGAACGGTAGCGGACGGGTTCATTCTCTCGGTTATACAACGATCTTAGTTCCTCCTCTTAGCTCTCCAATCAATCAGTATATCCATACAATCGGTATATCCATACAATCGCTCCGGCGGTTTTTGCCCGATGGGGGGGAACGCCTTTACGATGCCGCTGCATGAATTTTACCATACTTTTCAAGGAGCGGGATTACCAAAAAAATCCTTGCCGTTTTGCCTGCGGCGGGAAGGCTAATGTCGAAATCAGACGAAAGAAGTCGTAAAAAAGTAGAAAATGGGAATGGAATAAGTAAATCTGTGTCATTTCCCATAAAACCATATGGCGTTTTTCTAATCCCGCTTTTACAGCACAAATAAACCACTTATAAATGCACCGCTAATATTTCGCTAAAAAAACCGCCTGACGAAAACGCCGACCCGCACAGCCCCGAAATAACGGGCGGCAGGTCGGCGCTCCTTTGGCAAAATGACGAAAATCAGTCGCAGCGGTTTTCGGCGTCCTGCTTTTCGTTGCGGTTCTGGGTGCTGATTTGGCTCGTGTTGTTCTGACCGGAATTATTTTTGGCATTATTCCGGGAATCATTTTTGGCACTGTTTTGAGAGCTGTTTTTGCTCATTGCAATTCACCTCCTTTGCGGAATTATTATGCGCCCTGCGGCAGCATGTTATACAGAAACAAAAAGACGCGGAAAAACAAAATATTTTTACATTTTAGGGTTGACAAATCCTATTGTCGTGCTATAATGAGAATCAAGAAACGATAATCATTACTGAAAAGGAGATCAATACTATGGCTAAATATGTTTGCACTGTTTGCGGTTATGTTCATGAGGGCGACTCTGCTCCCGAATTCTGCCCCGTCTGCAAGGCTCCTGCCTCCAAATTCAAAAAGGTAGAGGGCGAGATGGAGTGGGCTGCCGAGCATGTTGTCGGCGTTGCACAGGGCTGTGACCCCGAGATCCTGCAGGGTCTGCGCGATAACTTTAACGGCGAGTGCTGCGAGGTCGGTATGTACCTTGCCATGGCGCGTGTTGCCCATCGTGAGGGTTATCCCGAGATCGGCCTGTACTGGGAGAAGGCTGCCTGGGAAGAAGCCGAGCATGCCGCCAAGTTTGCCGAGATGCTGGGTGAGGTCGTGACCGATTCCACCAAGAAGAATTTGGAGATGCGCGTGGAAGCCGAAAACGGTGCGACGATGGGCAAGACCGAGCTGGCGAAGAAGGCGAAGGCGCTTAACCTCGATGCGATTCATGATACCGTGCATGAGATGGCGCGCGACGAAGCCCGGCACGGTAAGGCGTTTGCCGGTCTGCTGAACCGCTACTTCGGCAAATAATCCGTCCTCTGAAATTAGAGAGAATGAAAACCCCGAACCATACGGGGAGTATAATGCAGGAATCTGCGGAGTTCGGAGCAGGTGTGATCTTGGTCATGCCTGCTCCGTTTTCATAGCTTGACCTGCAGGCGGGAGAAACAGTGCAGCGGTGTGATTTTGCATTCTGTTTTTGTCTGCGCTATTTACGGCAGACTGCCTGCCGCATAAATGTGGGCACAGACGTATGGGATCTTTGTTGCCGCAGTTAAAAACAAGAGGCAATCGAGGAAATTAGTTTGTGAACTTTTTACATACTAAAAAATTGTTTTTAATTTTTTTACCCCAAACTCTTTACAAAATAACGGTCATTTGCTATGATATTTCTGTATTCAACCCCCGAATTTTTGGTGATTTGGGGACTTACGCCGGAAAAACCATAGAAAAAACATACAAAAGGAGAAACAGTTATGTCCAGAATTGTTATCGCCCTCGGCGGCAACGCCCTCGGCAACACCCCCTACGAGCAGCTCGAGCTCGTGACCGAGACCGCTAAGCCCATCGTTGACCTTATCGAGGCAGGCAACGAGGTCATCATTGCCCACGGCAATGGTCCGCAGGTCGGCATGATCAACCTTGCGATGAGCGCTGCGGCGGAAGCCGGCGCAGTCAAGAGCGATATGCCCTTCCCCGAGTGCGGCGCGATGTCTCAGGGCTACATCGGCTATCACCTGCAAAACGCCATCGGCAACGAGCTGGCAAAGCGCGGCATCAATAAGCCCGTAGCTACCATCGTTACCCAGGTTCTTGTTGACGAGAACGACGGCGCCTTCCAAAAGCCCACCAAGCCCATCGGCGCTTTCTATACCAAGGAGCAGGCAGATGAGATCGCTGCGACCAAGGGCTTTACCATGGTCGAGGACGCCGGCCGCGGCTATCGCCGTGTCGTTCCTTCTCCCAAGCCCGTTGATGTTGTTGAGAAGGACGTCGTCGAGGCAGTTGTCAATTCCGGTGCTGTTGTTATCACCGTAGGCGGCGGCGGTATCCCCGTAATTAAGAAGGACGGCAAGCTGGTAGGCGTTCCCGCCGTTATTGATAAGGACTTTGCTTCCTCCAAGATCGCCGAGCTGCTGCACGCTGATGCGCTGTTCATTCTTACCGCTGTTGACCGTGTTGCCATCAACTGGGGCAAGCCCGATCAGAAGAGCCTGGAGGAGATGAGCATTGCCGAGGCAGAGAAGTACATTGGCGAGAACCAGTTTGCTCCCGGCTCCATGCTGCCCAAGGTTCAGGCTGCCATTGCCTTTGCCCAGTCCGGCGGCCGTGCCATCATTGCCGACCTGCACAACGCCGCACTGGCGCTGGAGGGTAAGTCCGGCACTGCGATCCACAAATAATTTCGAAGCGACAGCTTTGACTGCGCCCGACCGTTTTCGGTCGGGCGCTTTTGTGTTGCATTCCGGACGGCGCTGGGGTAAAATGAGCATGAACCATGAAAGACAGGCGTATTTGCTGCTGCTTGCAGAAACCGCCGTCCGCAAAAAAGAGGGATCCCATGCACATTTTCCTTACCGGCACCGTCCAAATCGGCAAAACCACCGTCATTGATAAAACACTGGCGCTGCTTGGCGTTACTGCAGGCGGCTTTCGTTCCTATTTCGGTGCGGATCGTCACTGCCCCAGTCATCATTATCTTTATATGAGCAGTGCCGCCGAACCGCGCGCCTTCACCCCGGAGCATGCCGTTGTGGAATTCGGAGAGGACGCCAATGGAATGATGCGGCACGCCGTTCTGCCCCGCTTTGAGGAGCTGGGGCTGCAATATCTTGCACAGGCATCAGCCTATCCCCTTATCATACTGGACGAATGCGGCAGACTGGAACAGCGGTTTCCCCGCTTTTGCGCGCAGGTGCTGGAGCTGCTGGAGGGGGAGACTCCCGTTCTGGGGGCTGTCCGGCAGGACGTAATGGGCTGGCTGGAGGAGATTCGACATCACCCCAAGGTGCAGCTTGTTACCGTGACCGAGCAAAACCGCAACGAGCTGCCGCAGCAGCTTGCCGCCTATTACCGTACCCTGCTGAAATAGTCCGTAAAGCCGGTTTGCAGCCTTATCGCAGGGGTGTGCAGCTGATCCATACATTTCAAACATTCCACAAGGAGACGACGATGAAACATCAAAACAGTGCCCTGAAAAACCTTTTGCTGGCGGCGATGTTCCTTGCCATCGGTATAGTGCTGCCCTTTTTCACCGGTCAAATCAAGGAGATCGGCAATATGCTGCTGCCCATGCATCTGCCGGTGTTCCTCTGTGCCCTTATCTGCGGCTGGCAGTACGGCGCCGCCGTCGGCTTTATTATGCCCATTCTGCGCTTTGCGCTGTTTTTCATGCCCCGTATGCCCGGTGCCCTTGCCATGGCATTCGAGATGGCAACCTACGCCTTTGCAGCAGGCTTCTTTTACAGTCGGGCACGCTGGCAGTGCACCCGCATGCTGTACCGCTGCCTGATTGTCGCTATGATTGCCGGCCGTGTGGTGTGGGCGGCAGCGATGATCGTCCTGTTGGGGCTTTCCGGCGGCGCGTTTACATGGCAGATGTTCCTTTCCGGTGCATTCCTCAATGCGATCCCCGGCATTATCCTGCAGCTTGTGCTCATTCCTGCCATCATGGTGGCGCTGGACCGTGCCAAGCTGGTGCCGTTCCGTAAGACTGAGGAGCAGACATCTGCCAGACAGGAAAAAACGGTATGATGTACGATGTCGCCGTCATCGGCGGGGGACCCGCCGCCGCGACCTTTGCCCGCCGGTATCTTTCCAAATGCCCGGCGGCTTCGCTGCTGTTGCTTGACGGGCAGAGAGAACTGAATAAAAAACCCTGCGGCGGGCTGCTGGCGCCCGATTCCCAAAAGGCGCTGGCGCATTTCGATCTCACGCTTCCCAAGGAGGTGCTGGTCGATCCGCAGATCTTCACAGTGCAGACCATTGATCTGGTCAGCCGGCAGGTGCGCTATTACCAGCGCTACTACCTCAATATGGATCGCTACGCCTTTGACCGCTGGCTGTTATCCCTTATCCCGCTGCAGGCGGAGATTCTCTCCGGTCGCTGTACGGCAGTCACCCGCACGGGGGAGGGCTTTCTCCTCACCGCTGCGGTCGATGGGGAGGAGCGGCAGTTTGCTGCGCGCCGTATCGTCGGTGCGGAGGGTGCCGTCTCTCTGGTGCGCCGCACCTTTTATCGGGAGCCAAAGACCCGCTACACCGCCATTCAGCAGTGGTTCGCGGCAGGGGAGGAACGAGCGCCGTTCTATTCCTGCATCTTCGATCCCGCCACCAGCGAAAGCTGTTCGTGGATCATTCGCAAAGACGATGCCCTTATCTTCGGCGGTTGCTTTACTGCCGAGGGCAGCAGGGAAGCCTTTGAACGCCAAAAGCGGCGTCTGGAGCAGTATCTCGGTCGTCCGCTGGGACAGCCCGTAAAGACCGAAGCCTGCCTTGCGGTGCGTCCGCGCGGCTTTGCGGATTTTATTACAGGGCGTGACGGCGCGTATCTCATCGGGGAGGCGGCGGGCTTCATCAGCGCCAGCTCCTTCGAGGGGATCAGCAGCGCGATCCGCAGCGGCAGCGCTTTGGCGGAAGCGATGGCTGAAGCCGCCGATGATAATACGATTACCTGTCTCTATCGACGGAAAACGGCGTCGCTGCGGCTCAAGCTATGGCTCAAGACCCTCAAGCGCTGGTTCATGTACACCCCATGGGTGCGCCGCATCATCATGGAGCTGGGGCTTGCTGCGATCTCGGTCGAGCAGGAAAGGCGGATAACGCAATAGATATAGTAAAACCCCTCCGCTTTTTTCGGCGGAGGGGCACTTTTATGTTTGGGACTTATTATTCCTCGGTGCTGTTGTCGCTTTCGGCAGGCGGCTCGGCGGCAGGTGCTGCGGGAGCATCGGCAGTGCTTACTGCGTCCACCACCACATCGGCAGGAGCGTTGCCGTTGGCAGCATCTACCGCGGCGGCTATGGTATCAATGGCAGCGGAGGCGGCTTTCTTCAGCGCACGCAGATGCTGCCATACTACGAAGGCGTTCCACAGGTTGATCACACCGTCCAGCAGCATACAGATGCCGATGAAGGTGATGAGAACCTGCGCAGACTGGAAAGGATTGAGCAGAATAACGACGCCAAGGGCGATCATCAGCACCGCCAGCATCAGCAGAATGCCCCACTTCTGGTAGCCGTCCTTTTTAATATCAATGGCTGCCTGCAGCTTCACAACGCCATCAAAGATAAGGTACAGTCCCAGAATAAAGGGAAGAATGGAGGCAAACAGCTCCGGCTTAACAAAGAAGCAGATGCCCAGTGCCAGCGCTACAATACCGACCATCAGCGAAAGGGTGGCATAGCGCTCCTCGCGATGGGAAATGAAGCGGTACACCTGCCACAGACCATAGGCAGCGGTTACGCCACCCAGTACATAGCAGAAAACATTGATGGAAGTTGCGGGCCACACAATCAGTGCAATGCCCAGTGCTACATAGCAAATTGCGGAAAGAATAAAGTTCAGTACAAATTTTTTCGTCACAGTAGAAAACCTCCCTGTCAATAATGGGGTTTATCAGTCCAAACGACCTTTTTGTCGTTTTCCGGCTACTATTATAACACACTTCAGAAGGGGAGAAAAGCCCCGAAATTCCTCTGATGGGAAAAACCGGAGAAAATCATTCCTCCGGCTCTGCCAGAAGGACAACGACGGCAGGGTGCTGCCGGTCATAATCCACCAGCCCTTCCTGCCGCAAACCGGAAAGCACACGGCACAGCGCACTGCGGTCGGCACCCAGATAATCCGCCAGACCGGCCCGACCGAAGGGGAGGCGGACGGTATTGCTGCCCTGCGTGTACCGCTCGGTGCGCAGATAATACAGCAGCCGATCCCGCAGGGTGGGCTGCGTCAGACAAATCAGCCGCCGCTGCAAAGAGAAATAAGTGCTGCTCAGTTGGCGGCACAGATTGCCGAGAAGCCGGGCAGAGGACGGTTCTCCTCCGCCGGTCAGCAGGTTTTTCATCGGGATCCACAATACCCGACATCGGATGTGAGCCATCACCGTTACGGGGCTTTCCCGCCCATTGTCCAGCGCCAGCAGCTGCCCGAACAACTCCCCGCGCAGCAGGCGGCTTTGCAAAAGCTGTCTGCCCTGCGGCAGCGGTAAAATGGCGTGCAGCTCGCCCTCCAGCACCAAGCCCATACGTTCTGTCGGGCAGCCTGCTGCCAGCAGCGTTTCTCCTGCGTCATAGAGACGCTCCGTTGCCTGCAGTCGGTGCAGCTCCTTTGGCAGCGCCTCGGGTGCCACCCCCTCAAAAAGCGGACAGATCGGCAGATCCGCTCTCTCCATAATATCGCCGTCCTCTCTTGGCTATTTGTTGCAAATGCAACAGAATATTTGTCTCCAGTGTAGTATAATCATCTCGAAAAGGCAAGCGTTTTTGCCTGTATTCTATATTTTCTCATCATAAGGAGACGACTATGAGTAATCAAAAATCCGGCAGCAGCCTGAAAACGCTGTGCCGTACCGCCATTTTTCTGGCACTGCTTATCGCTGTACAGTTTGTCACCCGTTCTATGGGGCAGTATGTCACCGGCTCCCTTGTCAACCTGATCCTGATTGCTTCCGGCTTGATGTGCGGTTTGTGGGGCGGGCTTGCCGTTGCGGTGCTTTCTCCTGCCTGCGCATTTTTCATCGGCATCGGTCCCGCATTCCCGCAGGTCGTGCCTGCCGTTGCCCTCGGCAATGCCGTACTGGTGCTGCTGTGGGTGCTCATCGCCGGCGCAAAGGAGGCGTCCCTCAGCCGCCGGCTTATGGCACTGGTCGCTGCCGCCGTCGCCAAGTTCCTCACTCTGTACCTTGTCATTGTCAAGTGGCTGGTGCCTATGGTGCTTACTCTCAATGAAAAGCAGACCGCAGTGCTTTCCGCCAGCTTTTCTTTCCCGCAGCTCATCACCGCAGCCATCGGCGGCATCCTTGCGCTGATGATCGTCCCGCCTCTGCGCCGCGCCCTCAAGGTCTGATCAGTTCTTCCATCTCCATTATTCCAGCCCATTGGACCCGCCACACGGCGGGTCTTTTGGTTTTTGGCTCTGTATATCTGCCGCAAAACCCGCCCGCAGGGCAGCCGCCTGCGGCGGCTCGGCGGTCTGCGACCGCCGGTTTCGGCTGCGCCGAAACGCCCTGCGGGCGTCTCCGCAAATTTCCCTGTATTCCGCTTCCATTTCCCATCGAAATGCGTTATACTATGGGCAGAAGCTTACAAGGAGGTTTGATTTATGGAATATCGTGTAGGCATTGACCTCGGCGGAACGAATGTAGCGGTCGGCGTGGTTGATGAAAACAAGGAGATCATCGCACGCGCCACCGTCAAGACTCGTCCCGACCGTATGCTCGATGATGTCATTTATGATATCGCCTGCTGCGTTAAGGAAGCCGTTAAAAAGGCGGGTATCACGCTGGCGGATTGTGTTTCGGTCGGCATCGGCTCGCCGGGCTATTGCCGCGCCTCGGAGGGGCTGGTGGTCTACGCCGGCAACCTCGGTTGGAAAAATGTCCCGCTCTGCGATGAGCTGTGGCAGGAGCTGGGCGTTCCGGTGCGCCTTTCCAATGACGCCAACTGCGCTGCGTTGGGCGAAGTCGTTGCCGGCGCTGCCAAAGGCGCCAAAAGTGCAGTGCTGCTCACCCTCGGCACCGGCGTGGGCGGCGGTGTTGTGCTTAATGGCAAGGTTTACGAGGGCGATGTGGGCCCCGGCACCGAAATGGGGCACACTACCCTAATTCTCGGCGGCGAGCCGTGTACCTGCGGGCAGCGCGGCTGTCTGGAGGCTTACGCCTCTGCCACGGGACTGCTGCGCCAGCGCCACCGGGCGGAGTTGGCTCACCCCGAAACTGCCATGAAGCGCTTTGACTCTGCCGATGGCAGTGCGCCGTTTATCTGTGCGGCAGAGGGCGATGAGACCGCCAAAGCGGTAGTGGAGCAGTATGTCACCTATGTCGGTGCGGGTATCGTCAACTTTGTCAATATCTTCGCACCGGAGGTCGTTCTCATCGGCGGCGGCGTCAGCAATGCGGGTGAGGCGCTTATCGGGCCGCTCAATGACTATGTACGAGAAAACCGCTTCGGCGGGCACCGTTCTCCTACCTGCCCGGTTCGGCGGGCAGCACTGGGCGGAGATGCAGGAATCATCGGTGCAGCATATCTCGATGTAGAGAGCGAAACCATAAAATGATAAAAAATCGGTAAAGATGCCGCCGATTTCTTGATTTTTTTATTTCCATGCGATAATATAATATTGATGGGCGGGTTCCCGTCCCCCAATAAAGATTAAACATCATCAGGAGGAACAAGAATGGGTATTCTGCAAAGATTTAGTGACATCATGAGTGCAAACATCAACAGCCTGCTCAGCGGTGCTGAGGAAAAAAATGCCGGCAAACTGCTGGAAAAATATCTCGCTGATGCCCGCGCCAATCTCGAGGAGCTGAAGTCTGAGACCTCTGCCATCATCGCAGATGAAATGGCAGCCGCCCGCCGCGTCAATGCCAACAACGAGGAGATCGCCAAGTATGACCGCTATGCGGAGCAGGCGGTTATGGCAGGCAATGATGACGACGCCAGAAAGTTCCTGGACGCCAAGAGCCAGCTCGTTTCCAAAAAGGCAGAGCTGGAATCCGCCTATGAGCTGGCCAAGAGCAACAGCGATAAGATGCGCCAGATGACCCGCAAGCTCATGGAGGATATTGCCTCCGCCGAGGGTAAGATGGTTGAGCTGCGCGCCAAGCTGACCGTTGCCGAGCACAAGGAGAAGATGGACGACCTGATGCACAAGGTAGCAGGCCGCACCGATATGACCGGCTTTGAAAACATGATGGAGGCAGTGCAGAAGCGCATTGATTCCGTTGATGCCAAGGTTGCTCTCAATGAAGAGCTGGCGGATAAGATGGACATTAAGAAGTTGGAGGAGAAGTACAGCGAGAAGGCTGCACAGGTCTCCGCTTCTGTTGAAGCTGACCTTGCCGCTCTCAAGGCACGGCTGGGCAAGTAAGCCATGACCGCCGCAACGGAGCAAACCAATGCCGCCCTGCAGTGTCCCAACTGCGGTGGAAATATTGTATTTGATCCGGAGGCACAGCAGTTTCGTTGTGCCTCTTGTGGTAGTATCCAAAAGGTTGTCCCCGGCAAGGAAACGGTAGAGGAGTATGATTTCTCCGAATACCGCGCAAGGGAAGGACGCCGTATGCTGGAAAGCGGCGAGACTGCCCTGCGCTGCTCGGCGTGCGGCGCCGAGTTTTTCCTGCCGGCAGAGGGGACGGCAGCGGTCTGCCCCATGTGCGGTTCTCCGCAAATCAAACCGGAAGAGGAGCACAACGGGATTCCGGTAGAAGGGGTTGTACCATTTGCTATCGACCGTTATGAGGCCCAAAAGCGTTTCGGCCAGTGGATCCGCAAGCGATGGTTCGCTCCTGCCAGCCTAAAGCGCACCTTTGCTGAAGGGGAGCTGGTGGGCA
>USBC01000030.1 GCA_900552845.1 uncultured Oscillospiraceae bacterium
CTGATGGTAAAGTGACCTGCATCATCTCCTAATCGTTCGCCTTTGGGTTTGGCAATATGGTCATTGTACCAGTCAATATACCGCTTCCCAACTTTTTCTTGCGGAAGATACACTTTCCCACAAGTGTCCGGCAAGGTCAATGCCATTGTCAACGCTGCAATCTGAAGATCGTTTTTCAGACAGTGGTTAATTTCTTCTATTATGTGTTCAATCATACCTTTTCCTCAAAGGACAATATCTTGTCCCGATAAAACTTCTTGTTTTTCTGTATATCGATTCCCATGGGCAGACCGATATTCAAGTCTGAAACTGTAAACCGGTGCTCATCCTACAAGGACGGTGTTGTTTTCCTTTGTACGGCACTTAGTATCAATAAAAGGGTTATATTAGAGATTACCGATGGCAGATGGATTATTTAATCTCTATCCTCTGCATAACAACAGAAGCAACCAATAACTCATCTTGCCAAAACAATTCTTCAAGTTCTGTCATCGTCTTCATCTCCTTCTGCATAGGCAACAGGTATCGTAATGTTTGATACCGTGGACACAGTACACACCTGCATGGGACAGACGAGATATTCCCACGGCATTAAGCGAATAAGGTATGGTATATTTTCTGTGCGGATGACCTCACATCTCACAGGATTTACAAATACCACATACTTGATTACGCTGTTGAAGCCATAGATATATTTCAACAGTTCTTTGTCTCGACTTAAGCGGTAATCCTTGAAACTTTCTTGCTCATGCATATCTCCTTGCGCCATGCCAGCAATCCAGTCACCATATACATTTTCGCACATTGCCAAAGCGGTTTCTGGATACTCAATCATAAAGATTCCAATATCTTTTTTGCCGGAATACTTTTTGCAGCTTTCCATATGGTGATTCCAGTTTTGCTTAAAGGAATCAATTAGGAAGGTATGGCTATGCGTAGGATTTTGAAATGGCCACGATTTAGAGCGCACCCTGTCAAAACTCGGTGTTTCGTTCCATTCTTCCTTCAGTTTCTCATATTCTGTCTCCACTTTGCGCCGAAATTCACTTTCTTTTCTTGCGTGGGCTGCGCCCTTTCGATTAACCTGCGACGATGTAATTTGGAAGTGTTCTATAAATCCGTTATCAAATATAAAATCTGGGAATTCACTGCTTGATGGATTCGGCTTGGCAGTGCGAATAATATTGGCAAATTCAAGGCGTTCATTCTCTAATAAGCCAAAATAGTTCTTATTAAAGTCGGAGCTACAATAGAAAATGTGATCCTTTGCAAATGAAGCACCAGTAGCGGTAATAGCAGAACATCCATCGAATGGATTGCGAATAGGTAGTCCATCTATATAAAACAAAGCACTTTTAATTCTGTCAAAGCAAACAAACTCTTTATCGCCTCTCATTACCTCTCAACCTCCCCAACAATTCTTTGAATCTCCGCCCGCAGGGAATCTCCTGCGCCACGGATTCCTCGATTTCCGTACTCATCTTCACAACATCGATCTTTTCCGGTCCTCCTGCTCGACATCGGTGGAAAAGGCCGGCGGCGATTTTAAAGATGCGGCGGAACATCACGTCCACTCCTGATCCTTCTTTATATCCGCCACCCGTTACTCCCCATTTAACCTGCAAATGGGTGAGTAATCATGGTGGCTTTTTGGTTTCCCCGCCCACCTTTCGGCGGCCGCCAAATGCCCTGTTTTCGCGCCTATCGCAGCTTTTTATCGTCGGGCTTTGGCGCTGCGGGGCGTGGGCTTGAATACTTCACCACGATTGACAAAGAACAACCGTTCGATTTGGCTGTTTTGCCGGTTGCTTTCTACGAACATTTGTGCTACAATTATTATGCAGAAAAAACAGACTCTGCATTTAGAAAAACAATAAAAAACGGCAGTGTAAAGGAGTTGGCGCTCCCTTACACCTGCGCAGGTGAGCAAGCACCTACACAACGGACTTCGTCCGCACCGCAAGAACCAGTATACCTTTTTCTTCGAAAGGAAGCAAGAGGAACCTTGTGGTTTGCGGTGAAATACCGTCGATTTGTCTTTTCCGACACCGTGTAGGCTTATGCCCTGCACGGTGTTTTTTCATTGTGAAAAAAGGAAAGGAGTGCAGTTGATGAACACTACACAGACCACCGGTTCCCCATGCGGGGAAATGCTCCTGCGGGAGTGGCTTACCTACTGGCTGGAAAACTATATCCGCCCGGTAGCAAAGCCCTCCGGCTACGAGCACTATCGGGACAACGTCGAAAAACACATTCTCCCGCGGTTGGGAGACACCCCCATGTCGGCGCTTTCGCCCCGGGTGCTCCAGCAGTTCTTTAATGAGGAAGCACGCAGCGGCAACCTCCGCAACGGCGGAACGCTTTCTCCCAAAAGCATGCGCAATATGCGTGTCGTGCTGGATGTCGCACTCAAGCAGGCTTTGGCGGAGGGCGTGATCGGCAGCAACCCCGTCCCGCTTACCGCCGTTCGGGCGGTTCGCAAGCCCCGAGTGCAGATCCTAACAGATGAAGCGCAGGCAAAGCTGGAGGAGTACCTTTTCTCCCATCGGCACAATTACCACGCTGGCATTCTGCTTGTCATGTTCACCGGGATGCGGTTAGGGGAGGTATGCGCCCTGCAGTGGAAGGATTACGACCCCAGGATGGGCCGGCTCCGGATCGGTCATACCGTCCGCCGGCAGACCAATTACGATGCTGCCGAGGGCGAAAGCCGCACCGTGCTGGTTACCAATGAAACCAAGTCCGATACCTCCGACCGAACCCTTACCATGCCGCCCATTCTGCAGGAGTTGTTGGAGAACCAGCGCACCCGATACGCCCACAGATTCCATATCCCCACCGGCGAGGACTACATCGTCTTTTGCGGGAAGGGCACCATGGTGGATCCCGATAACCTGACCCACTACTTTGCACGGCTGCTCAAAAAGCTGGGGCTGCCCCATGTGAAATTTCATGCGATGCGGCATACCTTTGCCACACGAGCCATCGAAAACGGAATCGATGTTGCAACGGTTTCCGGGCTTTTGGGCCACGCCGATGTCACCACGACCACACACTTTTATGTGCAGCCCCGGGAGGCCGCCATGGATCAGGCCATGCGCAGGATCACCCCTGTCAGCGGCGGCAGCTTCCCGGTTGCAAATACCACCGAGCCGACGGCTCATATCAATCTCTAATTCTAAGGAGGATCACAAACCATGAGCAATCATTCCGAAGACCTTGAAAGACAGGAGGAAAGCGCTTCCCGCTTTCTCTTGCCCGAAATCATCGAGTATCTTGCTGCCCACGAATGCACCGATGTCTTTCATGTCCCCTTCGAGTTCATCATTCCGTTGAGCGATAAGCTGATGGCGGATGCATGCGCAGAGTATCTGGGCTGGACCACCGGCGACGTCGTCTCCGTGAGCCTGCTCTTTTGGGTCATGGATCAGTACGATATGATGTCGAAAGAAGAACGCAGCCGTTTCCTTGAAGTGTACTGGAAGCACATGAAGATCAATCCGTTCTAATCGCCCTTCGTCCTGCCCTAAGGGGTAGGTTGGATCAAAGTTAATGTGCAGATTAGAGTTTATCGTCCTGTCCCGCCCCATGGGACGGCAGATATACAACACCCCCACCCAAAGGCATCTGCTACCTGCGGTTGGGGGTTCAGCATTGTGGGGGCTCAGCATTGTTGCGGGTACTTTTCCTTATCCTTGCGTCTCAATCGGATTCCAATCCTTCTTTTTCTATCCCTTCTTTGTTTTTCTGCTGCCGGTTAAACACGCGTCTCATTGCTGCTTGGTAGGCCTCGGTGGTGTCCACGCGCTCCACATTGCCGTCTGCCTCCGGACGGTAGATTGCCTGTACCTGTGGGGGGTTATTCCCGGGAATTTCGGCGGAATCCGGTGCTTTTTGAACGGTTACATAAACCGGATCGTTGGGGCATTTGGTGAAGATAGTGATATCTGCCTTGCCGGTGGTATATATGGTCTGGGAAGTGACGTTCCGGCAGGTAACCGGCTCATTGCCGAGCTTTACGGTGGTATTGGGGAAGAGGCTCAATAGCCGCCGCCGATCCAGCTTGTTCCGCAGCTCCAGCAGCTTGTCCTCATTCACATACTCGTATCTTGGACTGTCTGGGGTTTGCAGTCGATGCCCCATGAGATAATTCATGTCGTCGCCGACAATTTGGCAGATGCTGGAGCAACAAGTCGCAAAGTTGCGCCGCAGAAGATAGGCCGTGGGCTCCTTTTCCTGCATATCGTTATCCATATTCCGCAGGTCATCAGCCGCACCACCGAAAGTCTTCTCGTTCAGCTTGCACTCACGCAGCATCTTTTTTATTGCGTTGGTGTAGGTTCCGTATGGGCAGTGCTCATCAAATGCCGTATCATCGTTCACAACAGGGAAGTCATTGATATCGATCGCGTCCCCCCATTCCGCCAGAATGTGCTGTTTTCTCCTCTCTATTAGTTCGACGAGTTCGGTGGGCACCGGCATCACACGGTAGGCGTTCGATGTCTTCAGATTTTCGACGATTTTGCCCTGCTGGTTCATCTGTCTTGCAACATTGAGCACCTGCAGATCGACCTTATCGGACATCTGCTGGATATCCCCGTATTTCAGTCCGCAGCACTCCCCGCACCGCAGGCCGAGGTACAGCATCATCATTCCTCCCATGTATACCCCGCTTTTATCCAGCAGCTTATCATTCAGCATCCGCACAAAAGTCGTCTCCACGTTGATACTCAAAGACCGCGGGATCTTCAGCGCATCGGTTTTATTCTGCTGCCGGGAGCCTGAATGCTGGTAATTGATCCAATAGCAACCCCAGGTGGGAGCGTAATAACCTATTTCGGCACACTCGGCAAAGTGACACAGCTGAAGGATCAGCATCCGCCGCTTCCGTATCGTTCCCTCCGCCATCGGCAGTTGATGACTGTCATTATAGTCGGCAATCATCTTGTTGATGCCGTCCTCATAATCATCGAACCCAAGGTCGCGGAATGACTTTTCCCCCTTGAGCTCCTTTATTACCTGTGCAATACGCTCCACAATGCGTTCGTACTCGGCCCTCGTATCGTCGTTCCACCGGTAACAAGCCGCCAGTCGGTCCAGCTTTTTGCTGAACAGCTTATCAAGCGGCATGCCGAGATCCTGGGCTTTCATTTGGGTAGCCTCCGGCTTTATGTGCTTCATTTATTGCTCTCCTTGTATTATAGAGTAGTAGTTATTAGAGCCCCTCTCCAAGGGCTGTGCTGCGCGGACCTTTTTTATCCGGGCCGACACACAATGGTTGCGCCGTGGCCGACTTTGATATCGACCCGCACGGGCTCATCCGCATTTATGCTTTCAACTATCGTATGGCGCGGGACGCCCGGAATGACCAGGTTCTGTGCATTCTCCCGCAAGGGGGAAAATTCATGCATTATCGGGTCTATCAGGGGTTCCCGGTTTTCGCAAACGATCTCACTGATTGCGAGATCCATCTGGGCCAGCATGGCGTGCATCTTGTGCGCATTTTTGTAGTCGATGTAATTCTTGGACACCGTGTTGTTTGGCGAATGTCCGCACAAATAACGGATTTCGTCATCGGCCAGCCCACTTCTGCGCCACAGGGCGGATGCGCTGTTTGCGGAATGGGCGTCGCTGACAATATAGCCGAGGTCTATTTCCCGGTCACCGGTGTCTCGGTAAATCTTCAGCGATCTCCCTCCGGAGAACAGTTTTTTCATCTCCCTTTTCACGTCGTCCGGTGTAAGGCGTTTGCCCAATGCGTGCAAAAAAAGAGGGCCATCATTCTTGTTGATGGCCAAAAGCTTATAGATCTCGCTTGGTATGGGAATGCACCGAACTCGTTTGTCCTCCGGAATTTCAGTAATGGTATACTTCGCTTTCTCCTTAGTCATCTGCTTATATACCTGCACACAGTGGGAATGGAGATATCCCTCTATCGGAAGGATATCCTTCGTATCCAGCGCACACACCTCCTTCATCTGCATCCCCATCAGCAGGCACATCAGGATCGCAATGTTCACCGCGGGAATGTCGCCTTTGCTCTGTTTCTTCACAAGCCTGACATAAAGCTCCCTGTACTCCCGCAGGGAGAGCGTCCGCTGCTTCATGTTGGCTGTGATGGCCTTGCCGGCGTTTTTATGCGGCTTATACCGTTTCGCATAGGTTGTGGCTACTTTTCTGAATACAGATGGGTCTTTATCTCTTACATACCTGGAAATCACATTCCACAGGGTATGGGAATACTCACGAACTGTTTGCGTGTTTCCCCTGCTTTCGGCGACCTGATCGAGGCTCACCTGATCTCCATAGCTCCGGCGGATAATTATTTCGTGCAGGCGATCCCTCCCGCCATCCCCGGGCATGCGGGTAATATACCCCCTGATCTCATCACATGCAGCATGAAGGGCATCGTCGTATTCGGCGTCGCTCATGTTGTCCTTGCGCAGAAAGCGTGTCAAGTCAAACTCTCCAAAGCACAGCATCATCCGTGTCATCAGCAGCCGTTTCTCCTTGATCGCCTCCTCCGCATCGTTCCCCCAGAACATACTCTCCGCCTGCTTGTGCATGCTCAGCCAATATTCCGCCATGCTGATGCTCAACGACTGGCTGCCTGTGCTGCCCCCGTTTCGCAGTATGCTGGATGCAATAGTATCGCTGTACAACAGCTTGCACAGGGTTTTCTCCATGATACTGATGGGCGGCGGCAGGGGAGGAACCCCGGGTTTACGCAGCGATTCACTTTCCCGTTTGCGGCCGACCGTGTACTGCGTCTTTGTTTCTCTTATCCGTTTTTTCCCCTTGTACAGCGCCGCCTCCAAACGATATGCCGTCCGCGTTTTTACGGTACGTTCGGGGTGAAATCTGTAGCGGCATACCAAATCGCCGTACAATTTCAACATGTACGGTCTCTTCCGAGTTTTCGGAGCTGTCGCACTCTGCACAGTGCTTGTCTTTTCGTTCATTTCGTTTTCCTCCATTAAAAATAATACAAAAAAACAGGCAACCGTATCGATTGCCTGAAATTGCACGCAAAAAACGCCGCAAGTATCCCTACCTGCAGCGTTTGTTGACAGTTATTTTATTCTAGCGCTGGCAATTTATTGGCCAGACATAATTTTTCACCATAAATAGCGTACCACTTGACATTCCGACGTTCAAGAGATTTTTGGGAATATTCACAAAAATTTAACAATTTAAAAGAGCGGTAACTCCCCCATTTCACACATTCAGGGTTGAAAATGTCGAGCAAAAAGCGTTCCGATCCGGCGGAGACTTTGCATCAGTGCCCCAAAATCTGCGCCGCAGCACGGGGAAAAGGGAGGAAGAACATGAACTTTTCGCTGGTAAATATAGGAAAACGCTTTAACAACACCGGTGTATTTCATTTCACGATATGCAAAAAGCCCAGCAGAAAGGGACAGAATGAGTCATGTCGGTCTATCTTTCAAAAATGGTGCTTAACTTGCTGTTTTAAGGCTTCTTACCCCAAAAATCATCGAAAAAAAGCTCCACCCTCAAAAACGCATTTTTCTCTTCGCAAAATTCAGATGATTGCATAACGATATCAAGAAAATGAAAGCAAAACGGCGCAATTTTCCCGTGAAATCGCAAGGGAAAAAGCCCGCAAACCCGCTTGAATACAACAAAAAAGGCCCCCACTCTTTTGAGTGGGGGCTTCTGGTTGCGGAGGGAGGATTTGAACCTCCGACCTCCGGGTTATCGCTTCGCGCCTCTTGCGGTGCCCGAAAAAATCTTCGCGCTATTCGCCCGCTCGATTTTTTCGACCGCTGCGCAAACGCCCTCCTCGCTGTATCCGCCGCCGGCGGCGCTCGGGGGCGTTTCCCAACGAGCCACGCTCGTCGGTCTCATAACCCAGAGTTGTAGATGCAAACTTTCTCTACAAACATAAAAGTATTCCTCACTCAAAATGAGTGAGGAATACTTTTATGGTTGCGGAGGGAGGATTTGAACCTCCGACCTCCGGGTTATGAGCCCGACGAGCTACCGAACTGCTCTACTCCGCGCCGATGGCACCTCTTGGGTGCCATATTATATTAGCACAAACATATTCCGCTGTCAAGCAGAAATTGTTTCACCGGGAATGAAAAAGCGCTTTTACTCCTCGGTGTGTTCCTCATGCTCGTCATTACACAGATATTCTACCAAATCCTCATCGTCCAGTTCTTCGGTACAGGCGGTATGATGGCGGCGCAGCAGTACCATGACTGCAGCAGCGCCCAACAGCGCAATCAAAACGGCTATTACAGCACCCCAACAGCATTTTTTGTTTTTCATGGCTTTTGTCTCCTTTCTTCGGCTTATTGCCGCTTTTATTATAAACCATTTTATTTCAAATAGCAATCACCCGTAAAAAATGTTTTGGTATTCCCTGCAAATTATGTTATAATGCATATATCTGCAGCATTTCCGCACTTTTCCTGCCATTTTTTCAAAAACAAGGAGGCCCCCTTATGAAGCCCAATTCCTGCGAAGCCCTGCCCGGCAATTACCGCCTTTCCCGTACGATTGACTTTGTCAATATGTCTCGGGAAAATGTCATCGGGCTGCTGCTTACCCTCGTTCTGTTGGTTGTTCCGGTGCTGCTGGTATTGCCAAGCCACCCGTTTAGCCTGATGTTTTCTGCACAGAACGCTTTCTTCTCTCTGCTGTATTGCGCCGGAGCTTTTTTGCTTATGGTGCTTTCCATGCGCCTACAGGCAAAGCTGCATGGCTTCTGCCTCTTTAAGACCTGCGATTGCCCCGTCGAATATGTCTCCATGGGCTTTTATCTGGTTGCCTGCACCGGCCGCATCTATGTCCGCCGCAATGCATGGCTTACCGCTACCCTCATTCCGGCATTTGTCTGGTGCGGTATGCTGCTTGCCGCCGCCTTTGTCGTCTCGGAACAGTGGTTTTGGCTTCCCTTCCTGATGTTCCTGGTCTCCCTCTCCGGCTGGGCAGGGAAATTTGTCAGTACGGCTGTGCTGCTGCGCCAGCCTGCCGATAGCTACCTGCAGGACGACGGAGGCACCATTAAAATATATACCCCGACGGAGGCTTGAATCATGGCTTACTGGATGACACATCTGCGGGTGGCGGAGGCTCTTCTGCGCTGCCTGCCTCCGGATATTTCTTTACCTCACTACTACGCCGGTGCGATCGCACCGGACTGCGGACGCACCGAGCTGAATGAGGACGGAACCCCTCATTATCTGCCGGGCAGGGCCGTAACCCATTGGCTGAAGAAGGACGAGAAACTGGATCGCTGCCTCATCGATTTTGAGGGCTTTTATAATTCCCTGATGCCCACTGCTGCAGATGGGGAAGCCCGCTCCTTCTATTGGGGGTATTATGTTCACCTCATTACCGATGCGATGTGGCAAGAGCAGGTGCTGCGTCCCCGCCGGAAATCGCTTGCCGAACCGACCGAGGAGGCTATTCAGGCAATGCGGGACGACCTCAAGCGCGCAGATCTTGCCGATTATCGGGAGCACCCCGACTATGCCCCGTTGGAGGTCCTGCGCAGTATTCCGTCTTTTCCCAATCGTTACCTTGATTATTACACCGCAGACGACATTGAATTACAGGTAAAGGATATCCCTCTGCGGCTGGCGAGAGAATCCGTCGGGGCAGAGGAAAGCCTGTGGTTGGTACCTGAGGAGCGCGATGAATTTATCATGTTTGCCACCGCCAAATGTATGCAGATGGTGCGTTCCCACCTTGGCTGATTTTTAATTGTCTAATAGGACTGTGAAGAAAAGGAGAACCTTCTCCGCATCTTCACGGTCTTTTTCTATTTCGGTGTCTCGGTGCACGCCGGCTTCGGCAGACGCCGTGTCTGCAAGGAACTATATTTGTTGTTTTTGTCGGACAAAACGGAAAGAATTCGGAAAATATGCTTCTCCGGCAGGAAATATTTCTTGTACTGCAGGGAAAAGTACGATAAAATAAAAACGGAAAAGCGGAACGGCTGCCGAAAAGCACAGGCGGCGCACCGCAAAACAAAAAAGGAGGGTTTATAATGAAAAAACGGTTTATCATGGCACTTGTCAGCATACTGCTGGTGGCGCTGCTGCTGCCTGCCACGGCGCTGGCAGAGGGACCGACGGGCATTGACCTGACCACCGGTGACCATTCCGGCAAGACCCTTGCCGCGGACGGCTACACGTGGGACGAGGCGACCCACACCCTAACGATGGAGAACCTGAAGCTGGCGGGCACCATTAACCTGCCGAAGGCGGACTGTACCGTGATAGTAAAGGGAACCTGCGAGGTTTGGACCATAGCCCGTGAGGCGGGCACTGCGCAGAGCCTGACCATCAAGGGCGAGAACGGCTCGTCGCTGGAGGCGGATATTGCGGTGCAGGGCGATCTAACGCTGGAAAATGTGACGATGCCCCATGGAAGGTTCGATAATTCCAATGTGAACGGATTGACGGTGCTGAAGCTCATCAACAGCAAGGTCGATCTTGTTACCCTCTCCTGGATGACAGACGGTGGGATTGAGCTGGAAAACAGCAGCCTGACGGTCGGCTTAGGCGGCGATGCTCAATTCTGGGCGGAGAAGATCGCCATGGACGAAAATTCCAAGATCGTTTCCAACGCCCCCCTGATGAACTATGCGCACTTCACTGCCGAGGATATGGCTGCCATTAAGGGCTACATCGTTGTGCCTGCAAACGGACGCTTTGAGAAGGCAGGCGAGTGGCTGACCATCGTGAACGAGCAGGGCGAGGTGGGCCCCTTTACCCTGCGCGGCTCCACCGGCTCCGAGGTTACGGTAAGAGTGCCGGAGACCAAGCCGGTAACACCTCCTCAGACCGGTGCGGCGGAAAACGGTGCGGCGCTGGTACTGGCGGCAGTCGGTGTGCTTTCCGCGGGACTGGTATTTGCGGCAAAGCGTAAATAAAAATGATCCCCTGTGAGGGGTGAATGTGACCGTCGGGAAACCGGCGGTCATCTTTTTGGGGATAGCGGGCTTCTGCGGCGGGGCATTCTGCCATGGGCTGCCTTTTTCTCACATGCCGGTGCCGACCGGACTCCCGCACTGCTTTACATTGCAGGCGGTCAATGCTATAATAATCTTTTAACGAGAGAGAAGGGAGGCGGCGCTGATATGGGACTTCCCGCCCGTTTGGTACGCTCGCAGCTTAATTTCTTCAAGCCATTTGTAGCAAATTGCTCTCTGGAGGTGACCCGAAAGGGGCAGGATAAGCTGGGAGAGCTGATGGAGGCGATTCACAAAAAAGATGTAATTGTGCGGGATTACCGTTTCGAGCGCTTTGAGTCGGCTTGGCTGATCCCACGCGATGAGCGCCGCAGCGGGGTGATTTTATACCTGCACGGCGGCGGCTATACCTGCGGCGATCTGGACTATGCCAAGGGCTTCGGCGCTACCCTTGCCGATGAGTGCGGGGTTCGGGTGTTCTGCGCGGCATATCGGCTGGCGCCGGAAAATCCCTATCCCGCAGCGGTGGAGGATGCACTGGAGGCATACCGTTATCTGCTGGAAAAGGGCTACCCGCCGGAGCAGATTGTGCTGTGCGGCGAAAGCGCCGGAGGCGGATTGATCTGCGCCTTGTGCCTCAGGCTGAAGGAGCTGGGCATGACGCTGCCCGCGGGACTTATTGCCATCTCCCCGTGGAGCGACCTGACCTGCTCAGGAGAAAGCTATGTGTTCAACCGGGAAGCCGATCCTTCTCTTACAGAGGAGCTTTTGCGGTTCTATGCCGACTGCTACACCGGCGATGCCACCCCCAAGGAGGAACCGATGGTCTCGCCGCTGTTCGGCGATTTGACCGGCTTCCCGCCCTCACTTTTATTTGTGGGCGGCGATGAGATCCTGCTGGACGATACCCGCCGCCTGCACCAAAAGCTGACGGAGGCAGGCTGTGACAGCAAGATGATGATAGCGCCGGAGCGCTGGCATGCCTATGTGCTGTATTATCTCAATGAAAATATGTCCGACTTTGAGGAGATCGGCAGGTTTTTGAACCGTGTGATGGGCGGAGAGCGTAAGCTGCGCTGGATGCAGCTGGATAACGCCGCGAAGATCTATCCTGCTGCCCGCCGCCGCAACTGGAACAACCTGTTCCGGCTTTCCGCCACACTGACCGAGGCAATAGACGTACCGACCCTGCAAACTGCACTGGATGTGACGGTGCGGCGTTTTCCCTCCATTGCGGTGCGGCTGCGCAGGGGCATGTTCTGGTACTATTTGGAGCAGATACCGGCAGCGCCGGCGATCCAGCCGGAAAAGAGCTATCCGCTGGTGCATATGCCATTTGATGATATCCGCAAGTGCGCGTTTCGGGTGCTGGTGTACCGCAACCGCATTGCCGTGGAGTTTTTCCACGCATTGACCGACGGGACCGGCGGTACCATCTTCCTTAAAACGCTGCTGGCAGAATATCTCTGCCGCAGGTATGGGGTGGAGATCCCGCCTACAGACGGCGTGCTGCGTCGCCTTGACACGCCCCGCGAGGAGGAGCTGGAGGACAGCTTTCAGAAATATGCAGGCAGGGTGGAGGCAAGCCGCAAGGAGACGACCGCCTACCATTTAAGCGGAACACCGGAGCCGGACGGCTATTTGGATTTGACCACCCTGATGGTGCCTGCTGCTGAGCTGAAGCAAAAGGCAAAGGAGCATGGTGTGACTGTGACCGAGCTGCTGTGCGCCGCCATGATGAAGGCAATTCTGAATCTGCAGGAAAAAAAGGTGCCAAACCGCCGTCGCCGCCGACCGGTGAAGGTATTGGTGCCGGTAAACCTGCGGGGGCTGTTCCCCAGCCGGTCGCTGCGCAATTTTGCCCAGTATGTCACGCCGGAGGCAGATCCTCGGTTGGGCGAGTATTCGTTGGACGAGCTGTGCAATATCGTGCATCACCGCATGGGATTGGAGGTCACCCGCAAGAATATGAGCGCCCGCATTGCCACCAATGTCAACAGCGAGCGCATTCCCATTCTCAAGGTGATGCCGTTGTTCATCAAGAATATCGCAATGAAGATGGTATTTGATACGGTAGGAGAGTGCAAAAGCTGCCTGTGCATGTCCAATTTGGGCGTGGTGCAGGTGCCGCAGGCTATGCGTCCCTATATCTGCCGAATGGATTTTATCATCGGTGTGCAGGCAAAAGCGCCGCACAACTGCGGCATCATCACCTGGGGTGATACCGTTTATATCAATATGATTCGTAATATCCGCGAACCGGAGCTGGAACGGCATTTTTATGAGGTGCTGCATTGGTTGGGGCTGCCGGTCAAGGCGGAAAGCAACGGGCGCTGAGGGCGCCCAAGGGGGGAACTGCTATGTACTGTGTTAAATGCGGCGTGGAGCTGGGCGAGAGCGAGAAAAAATGTCCGCTGTGCGGCACCTCGGTATTTCACCCGGAGATGGAGCCGCCGAAAGGAGACGGTCCCTATCCGCCGGAGGAGCATACTCATAAGGAGGTGAGCCGCAGCGGAGCACTGTTTGTGGTAACGGTGCTGACGGTGTTGCCCATTGTCATCTGCCTGCTGTGCGACTGGCGTATCAATGGCGGTCTGGTGTGGTCCGGCTATGTCACCGGCGCTTTGCTGATGGCATACATGATTATTGTGCTGCCGTTGTGGTTCAGGCGGGGCAATCCCGTTATCTTTGTCCCGGTCGATTTTGCCGCGCTGGGGCTGTATCTCCTATACATTGATCTTGCCACCGGCGGACGCTGGTTTCTTTCCTTCGCCTTCCCGGTGGTGGGGACAATTGGCTTGATCATCACCGCGATGGTAACGCTGCTGCGCTATCTGCCCAGCGGACACCTGTTTGTATTCGGCGGGGCGTTTATTCTGTTCGGCGGCACCTCGGTGCTGGTGGAGTTCCTGCTGAACCTCACCTTTAAGGTGCATGACGTTCTGCTGTGGTCGATCTATCCGCTGGCGGCGGGGATCATACTGGGGCTTACGCTCATCGTCATCGGCTGCTGCCGTCCGCTGCGGGAATCCCTGCGGAAAAAGTTTTTTCTGTAAACCATCAACCGAATGGCGCCCTACGTGGGCAGGAGGGAACCCATGAATTTGCAACATGTGAAATACGCTGTGACGGTGGCGGAAACCGGCTCGATCAACAAAGCAGCGGAAAAGCTGTTCGTCGGGCAGCCCAATCTCAGCCGCGCCATCAAGGAGCTGGAGGGAAGTCTCGGCGTCTCCATTTTTGAGCGCAGCGCCCATGGTATGGAGCTGACGCCGGAGGGCGGTGTGTTTCTGCGGTATGCCAAGGCGATTCTGCAGCAGGTAGACGAGGTGGAGCACATGTTTACCAAAGGCTCCGCCAAAAAGAAGCATTTCTCCATTTCGGTGCCGCGCTCCAGCTATATCTCGGAGGCGTTTGCCCGCTTTTCCTGCGAATTGCCTGCCGATGAGGAATTTGAGATCTTTTATAAAGAGACCAATGCCATGCGCACGCTGAAAAATGTACTGCAGGACGACTACAAGCTGGGGATTCTGCGGTATGCCGAAAATTACGACCGCTACTACAAGGAACTGATGGAGGAAAAGGGGCTGCGGTGCGAGCTGGTGGCGGAATTTCGCTATGCTTTGCTGATGAGCCGTGACTGCCCGTTGGCACATCAGCAAAGCATCTCCTATGAGGACCTGAAAAACTATATCCGCGTGGCGTATGCCGATCCGTATGTTCCCTCGCTGCCAGCATCTGAGGTGCGGCGAGAGGAGCTGCCGGACGACATCAATCGCCGAATCTATGTTTTTGAGCG
>USBC01000031.1 GCA_900552845.1 uncultured Oscillospiraceae bacterium
GCGGGGTCTAACCCGCCCCGGGGGGGTGGGGGCGGGGGGCGCCCGGGGCGGGCCGGGGGCGGGCGCGGCCGGGCGGCTGGGGGGGCGGGGCGCCCCTGCGGGGCGCTCCCTCTCACCGGCGTAGCACAGCAGTCCTCCACCGGAACCTTCTCTTAAAGCTGAAGCTGCTCCCCTACCTCCAAATCCCGCACAATACCGCCGGTGGCAGGCAGATTCTTGGTGCGCAGACGGTGGTCATTCGGCACCATGCCTGCCTCATAGGGTGCTGCCTCCACCACTCGTGCCCCCTTCTTGGAAAGGGTCATAACCTGCACCCCCTGCGTATCGCGGGCAGCCTTGGGCAGAATCATCGCGGTATTGAAGATCAGCATACGGGAAGCCGAGGAGCGCAGCAGCAGCTCTGCGTCCTGCGGCAGATAGGCAGCATACACCAGCGGTGATTTAGTGCTGAACGCACCGGTCAGCTTTTTGCGTCGGGTCTTGGTCTCGTAGCTTCCCATCTCCACCTTGGCAGCTTTTCCGTTTTCAAAGACGAACAGCATATAGCCCTCATACTTGGTATAAAGCGCCATATACACCGGCACCTCGCCGGTATCCATGCCCAGCTTTCCGGCAACATAGTCGCCCATTACGCTTGCCTTAGTATCGTCAAATTCTGCCACGCGGGATTTATACACCTGTCCCAGATTGGTAAAGAACATCAGCTCGGCGGCATTGGTGGTATCCGCCTCCTGCATAATGGTGTCGCCCTCCTTGAGCTTCTGCTCACCGCTCATGCGCAGCGACTGCGGGGTGATCTTCTTAAAATAGCCCTCACGGGTAAAGAAAACCCGCACCGGATAGTCCGGTACCTCCTCGTCAGGCTCCTCCTCAATCTGCTCCACCTCGTACAGCACCTCCGTCTTGCGCGGAGCGCCGTACTCCTTGGCGATCTGGCGAAGCTGGTTGACAATAAGAGTATCTACCTTGCGGGGATTTTTCAGCGTGTCCTCCATCTCGGCTATCTCGCCGGTCAGGCTCTCTATCTCCTCGGTGCGCTTCAGGATATATTCGCGGTTGAGGTGACGCAGCTTAATCTCCGCCACATACTCCGCCTGCTGCTCATCAATGCCGAAGCCGATCATCAGGTTGGGGATAACCTCGGCTTCCTCCTCCGTCTCGCGGACGATCCTGACCGCCTTGTCAATGTCCAGCAGGATCTTTTTCAAGCCCTGCAAAAGATGCAGCTTTTTCTTTTTGCGCTGCAGGTCAAAGTAGAGACCGCGGCGGACGCACTCGCGGCGGAACGCCGTCCACTCCTCCAGCAGCTCACCAACGCCCAGTACACGGGGCGAACCGGCAATGAGAACATTGAAATTGCAGCTGAAGCTGTCCTCCAGCGGCGTCATGCGGAACAGCTTTTGCATCAGCTTGTCAGGGTCGGTACCGCGCTTGCAGTCAATGGTCAGCTTCAAGCCGCCCAGATCGGTCTCATCGCGCATATCGCTGATCTCCCGCACCTTCCCCTGCTTGATCTGATCAACGATCTTATCCATGATCGCCTCTACCGTCGCCGTGGGTGGGATCTGCGTGATCTCAATGCAGTTGTTGGATTTGTCGTAATTGTAGCGGCTGCGCACCCGCACGCTGCCCCGTCCGGTGGAATAGATCTTGTCCAGCTCCGCCTTATCGTACAGCAGGATCCCGCCGCCGGGGAAGTCCGGTGCGATCAGGGTATCTGCAATATTGTGCTGCGGATCACGAATCAGGGCTGCCGTCGTCTCACAGACCTCCGCCAGATTGAACGAGCAGATATTGCTCGCCATACCCACCGCAATGCCGGTATTGTTGTTCACCAGCACTGAGGGGAAGGTCACCGGCAGCAGCGTCGGCTCCTTCATGGAGTTATCGTAGTTATCCACAAAGTCTACGGTATCCTTTTCAATATCCGCAAAGAGCTGCCCGCAGATCTTTTCCAGCCTTACCTCGGTATATCGGTCAGCAGCATAAGCCATGTCGCGGGAGTACGCCTTGCCGAAGTTGCCCTTGCTGTCCACAAAGGGCACCAGCAGCGTTTCGTTACCGCGCGCCATGCGTACCATCGTCTCATAGATGGCAGCATCGCCATGGGGGTTCAGCTTCATGGTTTCTCCCACCACACGGGCAGATTTTGCCCTCGCTCCGGATAAAAGCCCCATTTTATACATTGTGTATAAAAGCTTGCGGTGCGCAGGCTTAAAGCCGTCGATCTCCGGGATTGCGCGGGAAACAATAACGCTCATGGCATAAGGCATATAGTTTTCCCGCAGCGTTTCGGTGATCGGTTGGGCAACGATCTGCCCTGCCCCTTCGATATGTCCGCCCTTTACATTGCGGTGATCGATCCGCGGTTCCTTTTTCTTTTTGGGTGGCACGTGCGCTTCCTCCCTTGACTAAATATTTTGCAAACTTCTTTTTATGTTTTTTCGGATTCTCCCGGATAAGCGCCCGCAGAGCGTTTCGGCTTCGCCGAAACCGGCGGACTCCGTCCGCCGAGCCCACCTGCGGCGGGCTGCCCTGCGGGCGCCTTTCTCCGGTCTTGCGCAAAATCCAAAAATTATTTTTAATCGTAGTGCCCTGCCGCACGCAGAATCAGCGACAATGCCTTCTGCGCAGCAAAGTGACGGATCAGCTGCCTTGCGTCGGCGTCGTGCCGGTCAATAAACAAGCGGCTGACATGGCTGTAACGGTCGCTTTCCACCGCCACAAAAACCAGACCGACCGGCTGACCCTCGCTGGCGGAGGGACCGGCGTTTCCGGTCACCCCGATGCCGATATCCGCCCCCGATCTCCGGCGGACGGCTTTTGCCATGGCAGCGGCGGTCTCGGCGCTCACAGCAGTATGCCGCTCGATCACGGCAGGGTCAACACCCAGCACCTCGGCTTTTACCGTGTTATTGTAGCTTACAATGCCGCAGCCGAATACCGCAGAGGCGCCGGGCACTTCGGTCAGTCGGGCGGCAACCATGCCGCCGGTACAGCTTTCCGCCGTAGCAACGGTCAAGCCCTTCTGACGCAGCATTTGCACCGCCGCCGTTTGCAGGTTCGGCACATCAATGCCATAGCAGTAGTCCCCTGCCGCCGCCAGTATTTTATCGATCGCCGGCTGTAATAGCGCTTCGGCGTCCTCTCCCTCCGGCAGGGCAGCCGTCACCCGCAGCTTTACCTCGCCGGTTCCGGCGTAAGGGGCAAAGGTGGGGTTGGTGCTTTCCGCCATCAGCCCGTGCAGCTTATATTCCAGCTCGGATTCCCCGATTCCGTAAATGTGCAGCTCGTGGCTCACCAGCCGCTGCCCCCCTTGCAAAAGGTGCGGCAGCAGCTCGTTTTGCAGCATGGGACGCATCTCCCGCGGCGGTCCCGGCAGCACAGCGATCTGCTTGCCGTCCGCCTCCGTCAGGCAGCCGGGAGCAGTACCATTGGGGTTGCGCAGCACAATGCAGTCCTCCGGCAGCCATGCCTGCTTTTCATTGGTCGGTGCCATTTTCCGGTGCGCGCGGGCAAAGTACTCCTTGATCTCCTTCAGGCATTCCGGGTGCAGCACCAGCTTTTTGCCCATGCAGGCGGCGACGGTCTCTTTGGTCAGGTCATCGTAGGTAGGCCCCAGCCCGCCGGTGGTGATCACCAGGTCGGCGCGGGAAAGTGCCAGCTTCAGCGCCTCCTCCAGCCGCTTCGGGTTATCCCCCACCACACTGCTGTGATACAGGTTCCACCCGATGCCCGTCAGCGCCGCCGCGATCTCGGTGGCGTTGGTATTCAGGGTACTGCCCATCAAAAGCTCGGTGCCTACACAGATGATCTCTGCGGTCTTGCCCTGCATTGTCTCGCCCTCTTTTTCTTGCGATTCTTACGAAATATCCGCCATTTCCAGATACATGCTGCCATTTTCGGCAATATAATCCTTGCGTCCCTGCAGGTTATCGCCCAGCAGCAGGTCAAACATCTTGGCGGTCTCCTCCACATCGGCGGCAGTCACCCGGATCAGCCGTCTGGTTTCCGGGTTCATGGTGGTCAGCCACATCATCTCGGCTTCGTTCTCACCCAGTCCCTTGCTGCGCTGCAGGGTATAGCCGGTCTTGGCACCCTCCAGATCGCGACAGATCTTTACCTTTTCTGCGTCGCTGTATGCAAAGTAGGTATCATTCTTTGCGGTGATCTCATAAAGCGGAGACTCCGCAATATACACATAGCCTTCGTTAATGAGGGTCGGCGTCAGCCGGTACAGCATGGTCAAAATCAGCGTGCGGATCTGGAAGCCGTCCACATCGGCATCGGTGCAGATGACGATCTTGTTCCAGCGCAGGTTTTCCAGCGAAAAGGAATTCAGCTCCTTGTTGCTCTTGGCGGAAACCTCCACACCGCAGCCCAATACCTTCAAAACATCGGTGATGATATCGCTTTTGAAGATTCGGGTATAGTCCGCTTTCAGGCAGTTGAGGATCTTGCCGCGCACCGGCATGATTGCTTGGAACTCACTGTCCCGCCCCATTTTGCAGCTTCCCAGTGCCGAATCGCCCTCCACGATGTAAATCTCCCGAAGGGAGGTATCGCGGGTGCGGCAGTCCACAAATTTTTCGACGCGGTTGGCAAGGTCAATGCTGCCCGCTAGCTTTTTCTTGAGGTTAAGACGGGTCTTTTCGGCGTTTTCACGGCTGCGCTTGTTGATAAGCACCTGCTCGCCGATTCGGGCGGCGTCATCGGGGTTTTCGATGAGATAGACCTCCATCTGGTGCTTGAGGAACTCGGTCATGCACTCGTAGATGAACTGGTTGGTGATGGATTTTTTGGTCTGGTTTTCATAGGAGGACTGGGTGGAAAAGCTGGAGGATACCAGCACCAGACAGTCCTGCACATCTTGAAAGGTGATTTTGCTCTCGTTTTTCAGGTACTTGTTGTTGTTTTTCAGCCATGCGTCAATCTGATTGACCAGTGCCACCTTGACGGCGCGCTCCGGCGATCCGCCATGCTCCAAAAAGCTGGAATTGTGGTAATATTCCGTGATGCTTGTGTGGTTGGAAAAGCAGAGCGCCACCCCCAGCTTCACACGATACTCGTCCCTATCCTCACGGTCACGGCCGGTGCGTTCCCCTGTCCAGTACTGCACGGGAGTCAAGGGTTTTTCCCCTGCCAGCTCCTCGCAGTAGTCCTTTATCCCGTTTTCGTAAAAGAAGGTCTGCTCTGCAAAGGACTTGTCCTGCTGGTCGCGCAGCAAAAACTCCACGCCGGGGTTGACCACCGCCTGCCGCTTCAGTACATCGGTGTAGTAGGAAAGCGGAATGGCAATATCGGTAAAGACCTCCAGATCCGGCTTCCAGCGGATTTTGGTACCGGTCTGTCTGCCGGTGTAGGGCTCGGTTTTCAGTCCGCCGATATTTTCGCCCTTTTCAAAGTGGAGGTTGTAGCGTTTGCCGTCCCGCAGCACCTCCACGTCCATGTATTCCGAAGAATACTGGGTCGCGCAGGAGCCGAGGCCGTTAAGCCCCAAAGCATATTCATAGTTGCCGTCGCCGGTGCTGTCATATTTGCCGCCGGCGTACAGCTCGCAAAAGACCAGCTCCCAGTTGTAGCGCTGCTCCTTGGGGTTGTAGTCCACCGGGCAGCCACGCCCAAAGTCCTGTACCTCCACGCTGCCATCGGCATAGCGGGTGGTAATGATCTTTTTTCCGTAGCCCTGCCGTGCCTCGTCTATGGCATTGGAAAGGATTTCAAATACCGAATGCTCGCAGCCCTCCAGCCCATCGGAGCCAAAAATGACGCCCGGGCGCTTTCTGACACGGTCGGCGCCCTTTAGGGTGGAAATACTTTCGTTGCCGTATTCTTTTTTTGCTTTTGCTGCCATGGCAAATCCCCCATATCTCGTAGTTTACCAATTCTATTGTACCAATATTTTGGGCGTGGGTCAAGGGTTGCGAACAAATTTTCTTTTTGCGTCCTCTCATTTTGCGGCATGGGGTGCCCTGCCGTCCGGTCGGGTAAAAAGCCTCGCGCGGGCGCGCGCATACAGGTGGGCAGGTACACGCGCACACGCACACGAGCCTTCTGAAGCTCTTCCACGCGGGCGCATACGTGCGGGCGCACGCATATAGGCACGCGCGCAGGAGGCAGCCGAAAAGCCCGAATTTGAAGCATATTTTTACACATTATGTCAGTTTTGGAGATCGGTCAAGGGATCGGCAGAATCGTCCTGCTGCCTGCCTCTCCCCGAAACAAAATTGGTTCATTCCGGTATTCCCATCATTTCAAAGAGGAATATTCGGCGCCGGCAGGGCTGTCAAAACGGGCAGGCAAGAGTGGGATAGACCGCCGCCCGTTCACCACCAAGCGAAGCATAAAATTGCCCTCATCAACCGGCAACAGACAAGGTGAACAACGAAAAAAACAGCCCAACGCGGCAGGTATCCCCTGCGGCATAGCCAAACAAAGAAAGCCCCCGACAGGTGAAAACACGCTGTCGGGGGACGGAAAAACGGGTATTACAGGTCGGCGGGACGGTCATTATCGCTGTCGTCACCGCTGTTTTCATTGCTGCCGGTATCCGGCTCGGTCGGTTCAGTCGGTTCGGCGGGCGGATTGGGCTGATTATGGGGCTTTTGGAAGTGCAGCGGATCAACCGAGAAGCCTTGATGGGCTTTCTTTTCCTCGGCGGCTTTCTGCTGCGCTTCCTTCTGCAGGCGGGCACGCTCCGCTTTTTCACGGCTGATCTCCAGCTCTTTTTCGGCACGCTCGGCAGCCTCGCCGAAGCTGATGACGCCGCCCATGACCTCGGCGAACAGATCGCCGTCGATCTTTTCGTACTTCATAAGGAACTCGGCAAGGGCATGGAGCTGATCCATATGCTCCTGCAGCAGAGAGACTGCCAGATTGTAGCCCTCGTCAATGAAACGGCGGGCTTCCTCATCGATCTGACCGGCGACCTCCTCGGAGTAATCACGGGCATGACCCAAATCACGACCAAGGAATACCTCCTCCTGATCGGAGCCGTAGATCATGGGGCCCAGCTTTTCGCTGAAGCCGTAGCGGCAGACCATGGCACGGGCGATCTTGGTGGCACGCTCCAGATCATTGGAGGCGCCGGTGGAGACGTCCTCCAGCACCAGCTGCTCGGCAACACGGCCGCCCAGCAGTACGGCAATTTCCTCCTGCATCCACTTCTTGGTCTGGTAGCTGACGTCCTTCTCCGGCAGGGCAAGGGTGAAGCCGCCCGCCCAGCCGCGGGGCACAATGGAAACCTGATGCACCTTATCCTGCTGAGGGCAGTAATAGGTGACGACGGCATGACCCGCCTCGTGATAGGCGGTCAAACGGCGCTCCTTATCGGTGATGACATGGCTGCGCTTTTCGGGACCGACGGCGACCTTGAGGGTCGCTTCCTGAATGTCCTCCATGGTGATGGCCTTGCGGTTCTTCCGCGCTGCCAGCAACGCTGCCTCATTGGTGAGGTTTTCAAGATCGGCGCCGGTAAAGCCGCCGGTAAAGCGGGCGATCACGGCAAGATCGACATCGGGACCGATGGGCTTATTGCGGGTGTGAACGCGCAAAATTGCCTCACGACCCTTGACATCGGGATAATTGACGGTGATATGGCGGTCGAAGCGACCAGGGCGCAGCAGGGCGGGATCGAGGATATCCTTGCGGTTGGTTGCCGCCATGACGATGACGCCCAGATTGGGGGCAAAGCCGTCCATTTCCACCAGAAGCTGGTTCAGGGTCTGCTCTCGTTCATCATGACCGCCGCCGAGACCGGAGCCGCGGTGACGACCCACGGCATCAATTTCATCGATGAAAACAATGCTGGGCGCACTCTTTTTTGCCTGCTCAAACAGATCGCGGACACGGGAGGCGCCAACGCCGACGAACATTTCGACGAAGTCGGAGCCGGAGATGGAGAAGAACGGCACGCCGGCTTCTCCGGCGACTGCCTTGGCAAGCAGGGTCTTACCGGTTCCGGGAGGGCCCATGAGCAGAACGCCCTTGGGGATCCGGGCGCCCAACGCATTGAATTTGCCGGGGTCCCTGAGGAACTGGACAATTTCCTCCAGCTCCTCCTTTTCCTCGTCGGCGCCTGCCACATCGGCAAAGGTGACACGATTATTGGGATCCTGCTGCTTGGGCTTGAGCTTGGCAAACGCCATGGGGTTGCCGCCCCCGCCGGAGCGCTTCATGAGGATATACCAGAAGCCGCCCATGAGCAGAACGGTAAACAGCAGCGGCAGCATATCGAACCACCACGGCATCGCCTCGGCAGCATCATAATACTGCTTGATGGGGGCATCGGGGTGCTCGGCATTGTACTGTTCTACCAGATCATGGGTATCCTGCAGGAACAGGCTGAGATTGGGAACCGCATAGGTAATGGTGGTCTTTTTTTCATCATTGAGCAGCATGGTCAGCTCGCCGGTGCCGAAATCCAGCTCATATTCCGCAACCTGCTGGTTTTTGAAGTAATCGATGATGGTACGGTACTCCACCTTGGGCTGTGCGGAATTAAGGCTGAAGATGCGCACTGCCATGTAGAAAAACAGTGCGATAAGAACCAGCGGAACGATCCAATTTCTCTTTTTGGGTGACAATGACTTCACTCCTGTCTTGGGCAGATTTGATTATTCGTGGGAATAAACGCTGGGGGAAAGCACACCGATGTAGGGCAGGTTGCGGTATTCCTCGGCGTAATCGAGACCGTAGCCGACCACAAAGGCATCGGGAATGGTATAGCCGACATAATCGGCGTAGATCTCCTGCTCGCGGCGCGCGGGCTTATCCAGCAGCACGCAGACCTTGAGAGAGGCGGGGTGACGCTCCTTGAGCATAGTGATGAGCTGGTGCAGGGTATTGCCGGTATCAAGGATATCCTCGACAATGAGGACATTGCGCCCGGCGATATCGGAATTGAGATCCTTTGCCACATGAATGGTGCCGGAGGAGGTAGTGCCGCTGCCGTAGCTGGAAACAGACATGAAATCAATATTGATTTGGCGGTCGATCTCGCGCATCAGGTCGGTAACGAATACAATAGCGCCATTGAGAATCCCGACGATGAGAAGATCCTTGCCCTCGTAGTCCTTGGTGATTTGCTCGCCCAGCCGTTTGCAGGCGCCATGCAGCTCCACCTCGTTAAACATTACCTTACAGATGTCCTTATCCATTCTCATGGTGTTTTGTCCTCCTGACACTCAATTATCACAAATTGTTCGGTTTTTTCGGTAACGGCGGCGCGAGCGGCGCTGCCCAGTCCCTCCGCCCACAGAATTCCCTTTTCATCAGCAAGCAATGCAAGAGTGGGACGCAGCATCGGCGGTATGCCGGCGGCAGCCCACGCTTCGCCGAAAGAAAGCAGCTTTTTGCCCGATGAAAAGCGGTCACCTGCGGCGCGGGTGCGCAGAACCGAATTACCTATTATCTTATCACAATCCACGGCGTTTTTTAAGAGGGAAATGTTAAATTTTTCGTACTGTTTCGCAACTATTTTGTTGCAAAGCGTCAGTTTTATCCGTTTTTGCGGAGAAAACGGCAGAATGATGGCATTTTTCGGTGAAAGCGGCGGCACGGCGACCGGCGGCAGCCCGCCCGCCGGCTGGTAGAGCAGGGCGGCGTAATCGTCCTGTACGGCGAAGTACCATGCGCGCCCGGCGAGATCCAGCCTGCCGCCATTCTGCAAAGCCGCCTTCATGCGCTGCAGCACGGCGGTACTGACAGGCAGGCGGCGCTGCTCCAAAAGGCGCAGCAGCAGCCGGTCGCAGACCGGCTCCGGCAGGGCGAGAAGCCCCTGCCGGTGCAGGGCGCCGCAGGCGCCCTGCAGCTGCTGCGCCGCGCTGTCGGCAAGCTGCTCGGTGAGCGACCACTGTGCGGCAAGCTGGGGCAGCAGACGCGCCATGGCACCGGAAAAATTCGGATTTAGCTCGCAGAGCCGCGGCACAATCTCGTGCCGGATGCGGTTGCGGGTGTAGTCATCGGAGAGGTTGGTGCTATCGGTACAATAGGGCTGTCCCAGCCGCGCAAGGTAGTCCTCCACCTCGGCGCGGGTGCAGTCCAAAAGGGGGCGGACAATATTGCCGCGGGTGCGCGGAATGCCGCACAGCCCGTGCAGCCCGGTACCGCGTACTAAATTCATCAGCACTGTTTCGATGCTGTCATCAAGGGTGTGGGCGGTAGCGATGAAGCCCTCCTCCCCTGCCGTTTCGGCAAAAAAGGCATAGCGGGCGGTGCGTCCGGCTTCCTCCACTGAGGTGTGGTTTTCGAGGGCAAGGGCTGCGGCATCAATGCGGCGGACAGCGCAGGGCAGCCCCAGCTTTCCCGCCAGGCAGCGCACAAACTGCTCGTCCCGATCCGCCTCCGTACCGCGCAGTCCGTGGTGGACATGGCAGACGGTCAGCTGCCAGCCGAACTGCCCGCTGACCTGCGCAAGAAAGCGCAAAAGAGCGACAGAATCGGCGCCGCCGGAGACCCCGACGGCGATCCTGCCGCCCTGACGGAACAGGGAGTATTGCTGCAAGGCGGAGTGCGCCTTTTGTTCCAAGGTCGTGCTCATTCGTGCTTGCGATCCACGCTGTAGAAACGGGTGTACCTGCCGTCCCACCGCAGGTCGATGGAGCCGGTCTCGCCGTGGCGGTTCTTGGCGACGATGCATTCCGCCTCGGACTGATCCTCCCGTTCCTTTTCGTAGTATGCCTCCCGGTACAAAAACAGGACGATATCGGCGTCCTGCTCGATGGAGCCGGACTCACGCAGATCGGCAAGCATGGGGCGGTGGTCACTGCGGCTTTCCGGTCCGCGGGAGAGCTGTGACAGGGTGATGACCGGCACATTCAGCTCCTTCGCCATGATCTTCAGGCTTCGGGTGATCTCGGAGACCTCCTGCACACGGTTATCACTGCGGCGTCCGGTGCTCATCAGCTGCAGGTAGTCGATGACGACCAGTCCGAGATCCCGCACACGACGGAGCTTTGCTTTCATTTCCGCCACGGTAATGCCGGCGGTGTCGTCCATATACATGGGGCATTTGCTAAATATCGTGAGCAGGTCGGCAACCTTACCCCAGTCCTCCAGCGAGAGATCGCCGGTGAGCAGGCGGCGGCTGTCGATGCCGCCCTCTGCGGCAAGCAGACGGTTCATCAGCTGCTCACGGCTCATTTCCAGCGAAAAGATGGCGACGGTCTTTTGGCTGCGCAGCGCCACATTGGAGGCAATATTAAGGGCAAAAGCCGTTTTGCCCATGCCGGGGCGCGCTGCCACCAGTAAAAGGTCGGATTTATTGAGGCCGGTGATGACACGGTCCAGTGCGGCATAACCGGTGGAAATGCCGAGATATTCGGCGCGGTCCTCGCCGGAAAGACGCTGCAGGTGGTCGTAGGTCTCCATGGCAACACGGGAGACGGGCAGCAGACTGCTGTTATCATGTCCGTTGCGGATATCGTAGATGCGCTGCTCGGCGTATTCCAAGAGCCCCTGCGATTCGGCGGCAGGCGCTTCCGCCTGCTCCATGATATCGCGAGAGGTGGTGATGAGGGCGCGCAGGTGGTATTTTTCCATCAAAATACCGGTATACGCCTCGATATTATGCACCGAGGGGACAAGCTGCGCCAGCTGCGCCAGATACGCCTTGGTCTCCTCCGGCGTGGAGAAGATTTCCTCCCGCACAGCGGCCTCCATAACGGTGACGATATCAACCGGCTCGCCCATGGTGAATTTATTGGAGATTACCTCGAAGATCCGGCGGTGCTGCTCCCGATAGAAGTACTCCGGACGCACCAGCCGCACCAGCTCCGATATGCAGCCGGGATCCAGCAGCGCGGCGCCCAGCACCGACTGCTCCGCCTCCAAACTGAACGGCAGACGGCTTTCGGTGGTCATATAATCCGTGGGCATGGGTGAGGTCACTCCTTTTCTGTGGGTGGTCTGCGGGGGATAATTGCAGAGAGCTGTGGCTTGGCGACGGTCGGTGAGGAATGGGAGGCGGCAAGGACGGGCGCAGGCAGGCTGGCGCCCGCCGTGGGCGGGCTGGCGCCTGTCAAGCCCGGACGAAGCCGGAACCGATCCTCATCGGACGTCGCCGGCGGGATATTATTCCTCTCCGACTATAACATAAACAGAGGCGGAAATGCCGTTATAAATCTTTACCTCGACGGTGTAGGAGCCGAATGCCTTGATATCCTCCTTGAGGACGATCTTGCGCTTTTCCAGCGTGGTACCCAGCTGTTTTTCGATCCCCTCGGCAATCTCCTTTGCGGTGACAGAGCCGAACAGCTTGCCGTTGGCGCCCGCTTTAGCAGTCAGCTTGACGGTCTTGCCGTCAATGGCGGTCTTCTGCTGCTCCGCCGCCTTCTGTTCCTCCGCCAGACGGTAAGCCTTTGCCGACTCGCGGTTCTTCAGTTCGTTCATTGCGCCGGCATCGGCGGGAATGGCAAGTCCTCTTTTCAGCAGAAAATTACGGGCGTACCCATCGGCGACCTCAACCAGCTCGCCTTTTTTACCGCTGCCTTTTACATCTTGCTTCAATACTACCTTCATGTATCTTTTCCTCCCTTGGAATTTTCTTCATAATACCGGTCGATGGCAACCAGCAGCTGCTGGCGGCAATCCTCCAGTGAGATGTCTTTGATCTGAGCGCCTGCCATCGTCTGATGGCCGCCGCCGCCCATGCCCTCCAGAATAAGTTGGACATTGACAGCACCCATGCTGCGTGCCGAGATATTCACTGCGCCGTCCTGCTCGTACAGGACAAAGGAGGCGTCTACCCCGCTGATCCCCAAGAGGTCGTCTGCCGCCTGCGGTGCGACGACCCGGATCCCCTCTACGTTGCCGGAGGTACAGCTGATGGCACAGTTACGGTAGACCTCGGCGGCGCCCACCAGCCGGCTGCGCTCCTGATAGCTCTCCATGCTGGAGGCAAACAGCTTACGTACCGCCACGGTATCAGCGCCCATGCGGCGCAGGAATGCTGCCGCCTCAAAGGTACGAACGCCGGTACGCAGAATAAAGTTTTTGGTATCCAGCATAATGCCGGCAAGCAGCGCCTCTGCTTCCGAAACGTTGATGCGCAGCTTACCCTCCTTGAAATACTGCACCAGCTCGGCGACCATTTCGCTGGCGGAGCTGGCATACGGCTCGTGGAAGAAGATAATGGCATTATCAATGTGTTCCACCATCTTGCGGTGGTGGTCGATCACAATGACATTGCGGCACGCTTCATAGATCTCCCGACTTTCCAGAATGGACGGGATATGGGTATCCACAACCACCAGCAGGGTGTTGCGCCCCACCATATCCAAGCCCTGCGCCGGTGTGACAAACGCCTCCGTATAGCGCTTATCCTCCTGCAGCATGTGGCAGTACAGCGGCTGCGCCAGACTCTTTTCGGTATCCAGTACAATGTAGCAGGGCTTGCCCAGCGTGGAAAGACCTGCATACATGCCGATGGCAGCACCGAGACAATCCAGATCTGCAAAGCGGTGTCCCATGATGAGGATATTATCGCAGGTGCCAGCCACCTCGGTGATGGCATTCGCCATGATACGGGCACGCACCTTATTGCGTTTTTCCACACCACGTCCGGTGCCGCCGAAAAATTCGTAGCCATTCTTTTGGCGCAGCGCCACCTGATCGCCGCCGCGACCCAGCGCCATATCCAGCGCCTGCCGGGAGATGCTTTCGCTTTCGTGCAGGCTGCCCGACATCGGCGAAACGCCAATGGACATGGTGGCATTGTTGCGGTCGCCGGTATCCACGGCACGAATGGCATTGAGGATCGGGAAGCGGTTTTCGATAACCTTCTTCATATAGCGTTCCTCCACCACCGCAAGGTAGCGGTCACGCTCCAGCTTTTTCACCAGACCGCGGTTTTCCTCGGCAAAGGTTTCGATGATATGCTCGATCTGACCCATGGTGCGGCTGCGCTCATTTTCTTTGGCATCGGTAAACAGCTCCGAGTAGTTATCAATGAGCATGGTAAGCACATAGGGGCGGGAATCGAAGTATTCCTGTGTGTAGTGCTTGAGGTCATTATCGTCCACCAGCGAAATGATGGTGAGCGGCTCCTTGGTGGCAGTGGAATGCATCAGAAACTCGGTGTAATGACGGTTGCCGATGACGATATCCCGTCCTTCGGCGCTGCTTTGCGCCTGCCAGTCCAGCCCCGGCACCAGCTCTGCAATGTTATGTCCGAACAGCTCCTGCCCGGGGAACACCGACTGCTTGGTGGGTGCGTTGCTCCACACGATCTCGCCGTTTTCCCGCACGATCAGGGACGCCATGGGAAGATCGAGGACGGCATCGCTCATGATATGCTCGATGGAATCCTGAAGCTCTGCGAAGCGGCGGCGGTTATTACGGGTGATGACTGCCATCCAGATGATGCAGCCGGCAGACAGCACGAGCCATGCGCCGGCGCAGATATAGAATGCGGTGATATCATAGCGGACAAGAACGGCGGTAAACAGACCGCACGCCGCGATGAGAACCGCAAGAACAGGACGATATTGATTGAGACGTTCCTGCATGGGATCCCTCCGTTTCGGTCATGAAAACAGATATGACCGGACATAGTATTACAGCATACAGCTTTCTTAGTTTAGATTATAGCACGCCCGCGCATAAAAAGGAAGC
>USBC01000032.1 GCA_900552845.1 uncultured Oscillospiraceae bacterium
CAGGTGCTCCGGCAGAATAATTTCCGTGGAGTCCTTCGGCAGCGTACCTAAAATGAGATGCACCGGCATTGTCTTAAGCTGATAGTTTCTTCTGCGCCCAAGACGCAAGTTTTGAAGTCCGCTATTTCCTCATGTTTTAGTGCTATTGAATCCATCATTGGATCGTCGTTCTTTATGGAGCATGTATACAAGTTATGTTTGTTGCTTAACAAAAAAATTTTATCTGAAACAATTTGAGCCTTGATTGCCCTTTCATTTTCTTGGCTTTGGCAAGAAAGAAGGAATAAAATGGCAAAGATAGCCGTGAGCAGCGCTATTGCTCTTTTCTTCATGAATGACCTCCTTGTAGCTGTCCCTGTATAAGCTGTAGAGTGACGTTCAAGCGTATTATACTAACCTCACAATTAACAGTAACAATGTCTTTATACTGCGGATATACAGCAGTCTTCAGTTTGTTATTGTACCAATCATCAAATATGTTGTGAAGATCGGGAGCAAGATAGCCTTTCTCATCCTCAAGTTTTTCAAATAGCATTTGGTCTGTATTGATTTCGCTATCTTTTGCCAACGCTTCGAGAAACTCCTTTGCACGCTCTCCGGAAACAAAATCTTCTTTAAGCTCAATAATACTTGTATTTCCGAGATTCTCATAGAAAATATCTTTTGATGAGGTGCACTCACGGGGAAGACAGAATACCGTAAGAACCTGATTGCGGTATTTTTTCATAACCTCACAAATGGCCTCTATCGTGTCCCTGCCACAGCCCGCATATTCGTCCTCTGTGTCGTCGTTGGCCATATACCTGACAATAACTGCTCCGCCGATAGCGCTTTTATATAAACAATTGTAAACCATGCTGGAAAAGCTTTCGCCGGGTCTGAAATTCAGGAAACAATAGCGTTTACTGTGCAGCCTTTTTTTGGCGTGCAATGCCTGCAATAAAACCCTGCACATCCCTTTTCGTGTCTCATGGTCATCCGTCTCAATCATATAATGGACGGGATGACCAATGACATTCTGCTTTCCTCTCCCTGCATAAATACGATTCAGTTCAGGGATAAGAGTATCCTTTGCAAGAAATCGCCCGGCGTCTTCGTATACAGATTTTTTATTACAATCATCAAGAATTTTCTCTTCGTATGCAACTCCTCTGCCATATCCTCTATCCAGTTTATCCAAATCAAACTGTTCAAGAACCTCAGCGTCATCGCGAATATAATTGTTCCTGCAGGCATAGCCCAGCATATTACGAAGTGTGCTAAAAGTTACTTCCTCAAGACAGGTTTCCATCAACTCCGTCCCAATTGCCCGGAGATATTTGGAAATCAAATCATTTAGATTGGAACAGTTTTTCACGATAATGCCAATAGTCACTATGTCCCCCGAGGCATCATTTACAAACAGATATGCCTCGGACTGCTGAAGCAGATTGAAAATATTTGTTTTTGTTGAGATTCTTCGCGCTTTCTCGCACATAATTCTACGGCTGTCATTTTCTCCTGAATGCCTTTCGGCAGTTGAAAAGCCCTCAAATTTATAGAATTGCATAATATGTACCTCCGAAAAAACAGATTCTTCTCTGTGGAGTAAGAATACCAAACGAAATGTTCCAAACTTGGTGCTCAATAAATTGTTTGGCAAGCAACCCATTCAGGGCATAGAAAAAGCAGGCTGCTTTTCCACAGTCTGCTTTTCATGTTAATCCAGTCGTAATATAGATGATTTAACGGGTTTTCTCTTCGTCCATAATACGATATTTCATTATACCATTTTGCAGCGACTCACGGATTCGATTCCTAACGGATTCCGGTGCCGTAATCTCAACATGATCCATATACTGCATTGCCCAGTGCACCATAGCATTCGGGCTTGCTTTAATACTTACCCTGACCTTGCTTTCTTCATCTGTATTTACGATGCGAATGTCGCTGCCGAACCAATCGATAATCTGATCGATTATTCCGATATCTGCAATAAAATCGATGTGCTCCGGTCGGTCGGTATACATATAAGGCATGGTCGACGACAGTTCCTTGTAATTGATACCACTCTCATAGCCCGGCACATTACGAATCGGTGTAGCCTTTTTGTCTACGACAATCATATTGGTGATTCGGTCCAATCTATGAAACACCATATTGCCCCAGTATTCACTGTATGCCATAAGGTAATAGCGCTGATTGTGCAAAACCATTAAATACGGGGTCACGTATTGATGAGAAGACTTATGGAGTTTCTTATCGGTTCCGTACTTGTTATAGTCGTAATGTACCTGTTTTCCTTCCTCGATGGCCGTATCAATCAATTCAATATTATAAAACAGCGCCTGATTGTCCGTTTTATACCAATCGTTTACCGAATGGATATGCTTTACATTTGAACGGAAGTATTTATTAGACAGTCCGCAAAGCCGATTGATTATGTCTTTGGAATGTTTTGCGGTAATATACTTGCTGCTTAAAACACCGTCAATCAACATATGCAGCTCTGAATCCTCAAAATCCCGGCATTCGAGATAGCTTCCGGCTCTGCGTGACTCAATATCAATTCCCGCTTCCTTCAGCAGGGAAATATTTCTGCTGATAGCCTTTCTTTCAAGAATGATGCCATATTCATTTTGCAGCTTTACAGCGATGTCCTCCTGCGTAAGGGGATGATCAAAATCGCTGTAGTCTTTAAGGATCTGCCAAATTCTTATCAGTGCTAATTTCTTCGGTTCAAAGCTTTCCATAAATGCTACTCCTCATTAAATCTCTATGCCACAGTAAATTATATTTCCGGCACTTTCAGGTCGAAGCACTGATGAAAACAGCGGTGTCGTTCTCCTGCCGGAAAGTCAAAGCTGCTTCTACAACTTGAGCATCTATATCCAGCTCCGGAATAGAAGCATTTTTTATTTTAACATGTGCAATAAAGGAATTGTCATCGTTTTGGGTACAGCTGATAAAGCTATATTGATACAGATCGGCCGGTGCAACACAAAAGCGGCTGTTAAAATAAAACCGGATTTCATCGCCGGCAAGGCAGCCCTCCGGCAGGTTGTTTTGCTGATTGTTAAAGTCAAGGCCGAAGTGCTCACGCGTAAATTCTTCAAGGCCACCCAAATCCATCCAAAATTCGATCCGCTCATCTTCCCTTACAAGGGAACTTTCCAAACCACTGGCGTAGATATGAGCGCTGTATATTTCCCGAAGCTCGTTCTGCCCTAACTGCGAAAGCGCGGTATTATAAAGCGGCTCCGAAACGATATATCCTATGGTCGCCCACTTTTCTACCGCAGCTTTTCCGATTTGACTCAATTCTTCCTCCGATAATAGAGCCTTCTGCGGAGCGTCCGTCTGTTCTTTTTTTGGGGGGGGAGCCGGTGCTTTCTCTCCGCAAGCACTAAAAGCCAAAAGGGCAAGGCATGCAATAATCAAGAGCAACTTATGCCACATTTTCATCGGGATTTCCTCCTTGTGCCTTCTCTTTTTATTGCAGCATCTATGAGTTGTGTTATCAGAACAATTCTACCCGTCCCAACAGCAGATCGATCAGGTTGCAGTGAAAGATGCCGCTTTCGTCATAAAAATTATGCGGTATATCCGTGCGAACGATGATCTTTTTGAAAAAATCCTTGGTAAGCCTCAGTGACGACAACTCGGAGGATTCTTTTGCATCGGTATCCATGCGAAAAGCGGACTGAATATAAATTTTCTTATCCGCATCGTTTACCACAAAGTCGATCTCTTTTTGAACCTTACTGTCCCCTGTACGGTCGCAAACCACACCAACGTCAACAGAATACCCCCGCTGCAGGAGTTCGTTGTAGATCATGTTTTCCATGATGTGACCGGGATCATACTGGCGGTAATTCAGCCGTGCATTCCGGAGACCAATGTCAGTATAATAGTACTTGTTCGGGTACTTAAAATAGGTTTTCCCTTTGACATCATACCGTCTGGCCATCGAAATAAGGAAGGAGTCAATGATATACTGCACATAATTAGAAACCATCGCAGCATTGACCTTCTCGTTCTTCATAGACGAAATGGTGTTTGCGATATTTGTCGGATTCGTCAGTGAACTGATCTGCGAAGCAAGGAAATCCAGAATGTCATTCAGAACATCCTCACGCTCAATACCGTTTCGTTCCACAATGTCCCTGACATACAGTTCGCTGTAGAGGGAAGTCAGATAATCCTTCTTCTCCCTGTCGTCCTCCAATGCCAGCAATCTAGGCATACCGCCGTAAAGCATATAGATATCCAGTGCTTTTTGCTCGTCACCGCCCACAGCGGAATAAAACTCCGCAAATGAAAGCGGGAACACATGAATCTGCGTAGCACGGCCGCGAAACTCGGTGGCAATGTCTTTCGACAGGCCCTTGGAATTGCTGCCGGTGACATAAACATCAAGGTTCTTATATGCTTTGAGTTCGTTCAGCATATCGTAGATGGTAACCTCAATACCGCCGTTTTCCTTATCCACCACCTTCGTAGTGAGCTGCACCTCATCAATGAACAGATAGAACTTTTCACCCTTTTTATCACGGACGATGCTTTCAACATATTCACACAGCGTAATGGGATTTCTGAACTTATAATAGCGTCGCTGGTCCAATTCGATTTTCAGAATATGATCTTCCGAAACATTCTGTGAAAGAAGATACTCGAAAAACAGGTCAAAAAGCAATACGGACTTTCCGCATCTGCGTATGCCTGTGATGACTTTTATTTCACCGTTCCACATACTGTGAATCAACCGGTTCATATAGGAGTCTCGTTTAGCCATGCATTTCACCTCGCGCTTTGGACGAAATAGTCCTAACTTCTATGTGTAGTATACCACATTTTTAAAAAACATCAAGGAGCTACGAAAGTATTCACAAAGAAATCCGCAGGACCATGCGCATTCGTGAGGGCGACCCGTTGGAGATTTTCGTCAGCAACGAGTGGGAGGTCATTTTTAAGAAGTACTCCCCTATCAGCGAGCTTGGCAGCATTGCGGCACAGTATTGCGAGGTGCTGTATCGCACCGCCGGTTTTCCGGTGCTCATTACCGACCGGGACCATGTGGTAGCGGTCAGCGGTATCAGCCGGCGGGAGGTGCTGGAGCGCCGAGTGTCACACGGTCTTGAAGATCAGATTGAAAACCGCAGGAACTTTTCGGCGGGTGACGGGCAGCCGTTACAGCCCATAGAAGGTGTCGCCTATTATGCACTGGTGCAGTCCCCTATCATCTCCTCCGGTGATGTATGCGGCAGCGTGATGTTCCTGCAAAACAAGGAAAGCGACCGCCCCGGTGATGCCGAGAAAAAACTCATTCAGGCGGCGGCGAGCTATCTCGGGAAACAGATGGAGCTGTAATGGATATAGATGTGCCCTCCGGTCGAGTGATCGGAGGGCGATGCAGCGCATTACCGGTTCCTGCAAGCTATGTCTCCTTTTTTGCTCTTTTCAATTTGCGCAACTTATTGTACATTACCTCTACTGGAAGGTATCTGTCTACTTCTTTTTTAGCCAACCTCTAAATATGCCGCCTCTAAATAGTGACACAATAACAAAATAAACATCAGTAATGAGAATAAACAGAAACGATGGCAGAAGAATACGTGTATATTTTTCTGCAAAAAAGCCTCTCCTGTTGATTTGCCTGCCCATTTTCAGCATATAAAAAAACACACCAAGGTGAAAAAGGGAGATTATCAGCAGGGTGGTTGTGAAACGGTAAATTGTCCCAGGCGGAAACCAATTCCCGTAAAAGATGCCACTAATGAAAACACTGAGAAGGAATATTCCCATTTCAATAAAAAATACGATTCTCAGCGCATTAAACATGACCCCTCCGCCAATTCCGATACCACCGCACCATTGAATATCACTTCGCACACAGAAGTTTTTCAAAACATGAAATAACGGCGCATTTTGTTTTCCTTCGATAAAGCCGTTATTTGAAATGACATAGATTTTCAAGCATAGATGATGAGCCTTGCAAAATATTTCCATGTCTTGTAGAAACGCCAGTATATGTGAAGGCGGACCGTCCACATACAGGGGCATGGAAAAAACGACTGCATCAGCATCTATAATCTGCTCCAAAATGTTTTTATGGTCACCTTTATTTCGTAATTTAAGAAATACAGCTTGACCTCTGACAAAAGCACTTTGTAGTTTCAAAAAGTAATTGGAGGCACTGAAATGCTTTTTGGGACTTCCATTAATAAAAACTGTTTTCATGATATACTTTCCATCACCTGCTCCACGCTGTCAGCAAATATGACCTGCGACTTTTTATACCCATAATTTATCGCATTTCTTCGAGCCATCAACTCAAAGGACGCCCTTTCATTTTGTAAGAACTCGCCGTATGCAAATATTTTTATTTCATCATGTATCCCATAACGGAGTGTATGGTGCATTTCTTTTTCTCGATATGTGCAGAGCGGTGTTGAAAGCCCAATACTTCTATCAAGAATAGCTTTAACTGCAGGGCTATAGGTTCCATAGCAGTTTTGGGTTATGATAACTAACTCATCTGCCTTTCCTACAAGGCAGCTTATTTCTTTTAGGCTATCGTGTATAACGCATTCAGTGGGGCGTTTTGTCCAACAAGCAAAGCATCCTTGGCAACCTGCATACTTTCCGTCTGCACAAATTAACTCATTGCATTTTGATTGCAATAGTTTTTCATATCCAACATCTAAATCGTGTATGATTACCTTCATATAATTTTACCCTTTTGTTCCCCAGCAACTTTCATTTTGTTAGTCCAATGTTATTTTTATCATACATTACTTTCATTGGGGTTTCCTTGTGTTTTCTCCTTTTCTGTAATTCTTGTACGATAATGCTGGGAAACCAAGGAAGATCCCCCATCTAAATGTATCCTCGCTAATAGTAGCAGAAATGTGTGGGAATATCAACACGAATGAAAGTGCATCAATGCAGGGAGAATGGAGCTCATGCTTATTCAGCTGCAACTCCTGTCCTCTATTCGGTGCTCATTTATCGCACCCCTGCTCTGTCGCTACGGTTTTTCGGGGGCATGACCTATAAAAAAGCATCGCTCTCCGAGCAGGAGGAGCTGGAGCGTCGGGTGTCCCATGGCTTGGAGGATCAGATTGAGAACCGTAAGTGTTTCTCTGCCGGTGACGGGCAGCTGCTGCAGCCCATTGAGGGTGTCTCCTATTATTCGCTGGTGCAGTCCCCTATCATCTCCTCCGGTGATGTATGCGGCAGCGTAATGTTCCTGCAAAACAAGGAAAGCAACCGTCCCGGGGACGCTGAGCAGAAGCTCATTCAGGCGGCGGCGAGCTATCTTGGGAAGCAAATGGAGTTGTAATTAATACCGATATATAAGGCATTCTATCCCGAGACTTTCACCCATAAGAACGTGCGCTCAATGGGCGTACCGCACAACAAAGGACCACCCCCGATCGCTGATGCGATGGGGGGTGGTTTCGTTATGGGGGTGAGGATTGGTGGTTGAGTTGACGATTGCTGCTTACATGAGGTCAGCCTTTAGACCGGGGATACGAGCGGAAGCCTTGGTGAGCAGCTCGCGCCCAACGGCAGCTGCATATTCACGTTTTTCTTCCTCGTTCACCTTGGTCAAGTGACCGTTCTGCACAACGGTCTCGCCATTGACCACGACGGTTTCGATCATTCTGGCATCACCGCTGAGCACGATGCAGTCCACAGGATCATTGCAGCCGCCGGCATATTGCAGCTGATTCCAGTTCATCAGGGTGAAATCCGCCGCCATGCCGGGGGCGAGATGACCGATGTCATCACGACCCAGTACCGCAGCGCCGCCAGCGGTGGCAAGGTACAGAATATCCTCGCAGCCGATGGAATCATCTCCCCAACTGAGACGATTGAGCAGGTAGCTGACACGGATCTCCTCCATCATGCTAGCGGAATTACTGCTTGCAGCACCATCTACACCGATACCGAAGCGCCTGACACCTGCACGCAGCAGGTCGGGGATTCGGCAGGAGCCGGAGCTGAGATACATATTGGAGATGGGGCATGTGGAGATACCGGTGTTGGTATCCGCCATCAACTGCACCTCCTCATCATTGAGATGAATGCAGTGGGCATAGTAGAATCGATCGCCCAAAAGGTCGTGACGGCGGAACCACTCGGCGGGACGGCAGCCGTAGTGTTCCTCCACGAAAGCCACTTCGCCGCGGCTTTCCGCCAGATGACCGTGCACCTTGATATCCAGCTTCTCCGCCAGATCAATGGTCGCACGGACAATCTCCTCTGTTTCATAGTAGGCAATGCTGGGGCCGATGCCGACCTGACACATCGAGAAGCGGGAAGGATCATGATATTTCTTCACCAACCGTTCGACATCGCCCATGACGCCTTCAATACTGTCTACCACCTCGGGAGGGACAATATCACTGGTGACGGAGTGGTAGCTGCGCACTGGGTGGAAGCGGATTCCCAGTTCCTTTGCGGCTTCGATTTCGGCATCTACCAGACAGGTCACGCCGACCGGGTGCGGATACCACAGATCGTTGGAGGTGGTGATGCCGGTTTTCAACCCCTCACCCAGTGCCACATATACGCCGGCACGAGCCACATCGGTATTCAGATCCTTATAGATCTCGTACATGGTGGTGAGCCACGGCTCCAGCCGCAGACCCTGCGTGGCCTTGATGTTGCGGATCAGAGTTTGCCAGGTATGATGATGGGTGTTGACAAAGCCGGGCAGGATCACTCGTCCGCTGGCATCTACCACTTGGTCGATGGTGACGGTATCCCCAAGGGTCTCTCTAATGTTTTTGCCGATGGCCTTGATCTCTTTGCCGCTGATGAGCAGATCCGCATGACGATAGCGACGGCGCTCCTCGTCCATGGTAATGATCCAATCCGCATTTTGATACAGTACTGTTTTCATAATGTTTTCTCCTTTTGCCGGATCATGCAGCAGCTTTTTCGTCTTTTTTCTCGGGGAGGATCAAGCTGAGGATCACGGCTACAATAGCGGTACCGGGTACACCGCTGAGCAGGCTGGAAGCCCAGAAGGGCAGCGCAACCAATGCATCAGATGCTGCGCTGAAGCCAACGCCAACTGCAAGAGAGATGGCAACAATGGTAGTGGTTCGGGCAGTGAGGGGACCGCCGTTATGGATAACATTCATGCCGGAAACCAGAATGGTACCGAAGGCGGAAAGGGCTACGCCGCCCAAAACAGCGGAGGGAATGCAGGAGAATACAGCGCACAGCTTGGGGCAGAGACCGCAGAGAGCTACCACGCCGCCGGCGATGGCGGTAACAAAGCGGCTGGTAACACCGGAAAGACCACACAGACCGATATTGGCGCTGCCGCTGATGACAGGAACCATATTGAACATAGAGGAAATGACGCTGCCGACCCCCTGAGCCAGTACACCGCCCTTGGTTTCATGGCTGGTGGGCAGGCTGTTCTTCGCCAACATGGAGGCGGTGGTCTGATCTCCCATCAGCTCAACCAGTGCGATGAAGCACAGAATGGAGATGGAGATGATCGGCCCCAGTTCAAATTTGATGCCGAAATGCAGGGGCTGCGGAATGCGAATCCACGCTTCCTCGGCAATGGGGGAAAGATCCAACTTGCCAAAAGCAGCAGCAGCGGCGCTCATGACCAGAATGGCGATGAGGGGAGAAGCCTTGGAAAGGAAGTTCTTGCTGCAGAAGTGGTTGAGCAGAACCATGATAATGATAGTACCGGCAGCCAGCAGCAGGTTGATAGGATCGCCGTAGTCAGCGGAGCCTACACCGCCTGCACAGTAGCCGATACCGACGCTGCAAAGGCTGAGGCCCAGCGCCATAACGACTGCGCCGGTGATGTAGGGCTTGAACAGAATGGAGAGCTGCTTATGCAGACCGGTCCAAAGAATGGTGGTGATGATGCTGCCGACGAGGCAAGCCCCGGTGAACGCAGCCAGACCATATTGGGCGCCCAGGGCAATACCGGGGGCTACGAATACAAAGCTGCACTCCAGCGGAATGGGCAGCCGCGCACCGATGGGGCCGACGCCGATGGTCTGCAGCAAGGTGGCAATACCGGTAACGAGCAGGCAGCCGGCGACCAAAATGGTGATCTCGCTGGCGGAAAGGCCGATGCCGGCGCCAATAAGCAGCGGAACGGGCAGAACATTAAAAACGAGAACGACGATTTGCTGGATACTCAGCGGGACGGTTTCCTTGATGGGCGGGCAGTCATTCAGACTATAGCCGACGGGGATCTTTGACATAGGGGACAACTCCTTCCAAAACATCAGATCTTTTTGTAACATCAAGCGCTTGTTTCTTTATGTAACAATAAATCTTTGTTACATCTGCATCTTAACAAGAATACATCAGAATTTCAACAGTTTTTTGCATTTGCGACAGTATTTCAGCGGAATGGACAACAATTTGATGTAACATTTGTTTATTGTTACATCATTGTCAAGCAAAAGCCGGAGAGCGGCTGCCCTCCGGCGGAGATCATTTCATGGTAAACAGCTTTTTGGGGCAAAGGGAGACGCACAGGCCGCAGCCGGTGCAGGCGGAGGCATCGACGGTGATGCCCTCCGTGCCCTGAGAAATGGCATCGTACAGGCAGGCACCGACACACCGCGTGCAGCCGTCGGGACAGGTTCCGCCACAGGAAGCGGTCAATTTCACACGCAGCAGGCGCTCCGGCAGCTCCTCAAAGGCGGAAAGGGAGGAAAGCGCTTTCCCTCGAAGCTCATTAACGCTTGCATAGCCTTTTTTTTGCAGCCATTCCTCCAGCTTGCTGAGTGTTTCGGCAATATGCCCGTAGCCCTGCAGCATGATCGCAGAGCCCATTTGAACGGCGGTGGCACCCATCATCAGGAATTCAATAATGCTGTGCCAGTCCTCCACACCGCACATTGCCGCTACTTCACAATCGGTCAACTGGTGCAGAACAGCCGTAGCCGCCAGCGAAAGCGGGCGCAGGTGACTGCCGGTACAGCCGCCGATTGCCGCCATTTCACAGTGGGCGGTCTCGATATTCACGCCGTTGATGCCCTCCAGTGATTCGATGGCGCTGATGGCACGGGCGCCATTCCGGGTGATTTGTCGGGCAAAGGCAGGATTGAGCGCTGCGTGATGCGGCAGCCGCACCATGACGGGGATCTCCACCGCCGAGGTGACGCCACGCACCATCTCGCCGACCTCCTCCGGTCGGATGCTGATATCCTCCAGCTTGGTGCCGATCGGGGTGAAGCAGCACAGCTCCAATGCATCGGCGCCCAGCCGCTGCATCCGACTGGCAAGATAGCGCAGCTCCGAAGGCGTGGTGCCGCGAATATTGCAAATGAGGAAGGCATCACCCCTGTGCAGGCGTTCCGCCTCCTGCTCCACCTCCTCCAGCGTTTGGGTGCTGTACAGGGTGGTATTATAAACCTCCCCCTGCCGATAAAAGATGCGTGGGCTGACCATATAGCTTTTTTCCAGCGTGATGGTTTCTGTAACAACGGCAGCGGCTCCCGCATCAATGGCCTTTTGCATTGCCGTGGCATCACGGCACCAGGGACCGGCTGCCGCTATGATGGGATTTTTGAGCGGCAAGCCCATAAAACTGACAGATAACGACATCTCGTGCCCTCCTTTACTCGAACAGCTCGTAAATTTCCTTGCGATTGCCGCAGCTGCGGCGAATCTTAAGTTTAGATTTGAGTACGATCTCGTGGGTTTCCACCTGATACAGCGCGCTGTCCTCAATCAGTTCAATGAGGCGGCGTGCCGCCACTGCGCCCAACCGCTCCAGTGGGTGCTCCATCGTGGTCAGCGCCGGGGTAATAACAGCGGCAGCCTCACTGCCCGTAAAGCCCGCTACGGCCAGACCATCCGGCAGCGGAATGTTTTCCTCCCGAGCCGCCTTGATGACCCCCATTGCCATCGCATCACTGACGGCAAATACCGCCTGCGGCGGCTCTTCGGTGAGGATCGCCTCCCGGCAGGTGCGATATCCTCCGGCAACGCTGTCGTTGGCCTCCAGAATGCGGCACCGGCGATCATTCAATCCCAACGCTGCCGCCGCCTGCCGATAGCCGGCTGTAACCGCAGCTTTTTCCGGATAGCTTTGGTCGCTTTGCAGCAGCCAGATGGAGCGGTGCCCCATGGCATAGAGGTGGGCAAGCATCTTTTCGGCTGCGTCACGGTAATTGATGCCGCAGATATTGCAATTTTCCAGCCGATCATAACTGCCCAGCAGCACCACCGGCACATCGGTCGGCAGGCTTTCCTGTGACAATGTGGATTCAGCCGCCACTAATATGCCAATGGGTTTTGCAGTAATTACTGCCTGCAGGCATGCTGCAGCCCCGCCGGGGACCTGTGCGGTCTCCACCAGATTGACCAGAATTCCCTTGGGCGCCAGCACCGACTGTACTCCAAGGAGCACCCCTTGCGCCCGTGCCGCGGCAGGAACGATAAGGGAAACAAAGCGCTTATTGCGGTTGACCGGCTTGGGGTCATAATTATACTTTTCAATAATGGCCTGTACCCGCTCCCGGGTCTCCGGCAGCACCGCTTCCGGATGATTGATGACGCGGGAAATGGTGGCGACAGAAACGCCGGCTTCCTTTGCCAGCTCGCGGATATTCACAAGCGCCCTCCTCTCATCTCTTTTTTCTAGTGTAACATATTTTGTTGTTACACGCAAATTGTATTTTATATACACCTGTGAGCAGGGCGCACAGCAAATGCGCTCTCTCGTAAACGAGGTAGTAGGCGGCAAGTGCAGCCAGAATCCCAATGTAGCGCCTGTGTCTTGATGCAAAGCAGCGACCTTTGATCCGTGTCTGCAAACTCGCGTTTGATCCGCACAGAGGCAACCGCGTGAGCATCGTCTGTTTTGTTCTCATCCGCTTCCGATAAGAACTTTTGCAGCAGGCTCAAATCGCCGGAGTAGTGAAGTTCCACCAGCTTTGCCCGGTATTCCAGAAAGGCGCTGCATTGACCGCATTCCCTCGTTTTCTACTATGAAGGGATGTCATCTTTCCATCTTCTTCTGTATGCTTAAGATATCCAAAAGACGAGGAGGCATTCAAAATGAATCAAACAACCATCGGCAGCTATATTGCACAGAAGCGGCGTGCGAAGAATCTCACGCAGGAACAGTTAGCAGAAAAGCTCGGTGTGTCGAACAAGACCATCTCCACATGGGAGAACGGGCTTTCCCTCAATTAAGGATACTTCTACAACAACTCAAGCTCACGCTTACAAAACACTTTGCTGAAAACCATATCTGAATGACAGGAGACCATACCCGCCCGCATGGGCTGGGTATGGTCTCCTGTTTTTGCATAAGGAAGGAAATACTGGATATGCCGGTTAGCACAAAGAGTTTCACTTATGGACGAAAAAAGAAAAGGATAGAATTACTCAAAAAACATTTGAAATCCGCATCCGAATCCGCTATAATAAACAAACAGCGTGTGGCGTTTCTGCGTAAATCCGGTTGCAGAAACGCCGCACGTCTTTTTGCGGAAATGGGTAAAAGTTCATAATCAAATCGTGTGGCAGAAATGCGTAAGTCCGGGTTTTCATGGACTTGCGCATTTCTTATTTTTTTGAAAGAAAGGTGATTTTTTTGGAAACCGGAAATCAGTTTTTGGGGACGGAGCGTATCGGCAAGCTCATGGGGCAGTATGCCGTCCCCTGCGTCATCTCACTGCTGGTAGGCGCGCTCTATAACATCGTTGACCAGATCTTCATCGCCAACGCCAGCTACCTCGGCTCTTACGGCAACGCCGCCAATACGGTGGTGTTCCCGCTGACGGTGGTGGCGCTGGCCATTGCTGTCATGGTGGGCGACGGTTGCTGCGCCTTTGTCAGCATGGCGCTGGGCAGAAATGAGGTGGACAAGGCCAAGCGCAGTGTCGGCAACGCGGTGGTGTTAAGCGTCGCCAGCAGTCTTGTCCTGACGGCGGTATATCTCATTTTCGCAAACACTATCATCGCCATGTTCGGCGGCACGGTGAATGAGGAGACCTTCCACCACTCGCAGGAGTATTTCTTCTATATCACGCT
>USBC01000033.1 GCA_900552845.1 uncultured Oscillospiraceae bacterium
GGTCTATCCCACATGGCCGGAAAACGCCCTGCGCGCCAATATTCTGGCGCAGATCACCTTCGCCCAAAACCGTATCTTTACCGAATGGTATCCCAGCCAAGGCTACAACTTTAATATCACCAATAATACCGCCTACGACCAGTATTTCGTCTATGGGCGCAATATCTTTACCAACATCAGCCGTTTGGTCGATGAATTGTTCGACCGCTATATCCGTCGCAGCGGTGCGGTGAATCCCATCTTTTCGCAATACTGCAATGGTACCACCGTTACCTGTGCGGGGCTTTCCCAATGGGGTACCGTTGCTCTTGCCAATAGCGGTTATACCCCGCTGGGGATTTTGCGCTATTATTACGGAGACGACATCGTTATAGATACTGCTGCCGTGCAGCGCCGCATCAGCTCCTCCTATCCCGGCACACCGCTTACCGTCGGCAGCAGGGGAGAGGGCGTGCGCACGATCCGCACATGGCTCAACCGCATTCGCATCAACTATCCCGCCATTCCTTCCATCAGCGCCGCCGGCGGAGATCTTTTCAATGACGAAACGCGGCGGGCGGTACAGACATTTCAGCGTATCTTCAATCTTTCCCCCGATGGCATTGTAGGGGCGACCACATGGAACAAAATCGCCTATATCTATGTTGCAGTCATGCGGCTGGCGGAGCTGGGCGGCGAGGATATCCCCCTGCCCAGTCAGCGACCTGCCGGAACGCTGCGGCGCGGCAGCAGCGGCGAGACCGTGCGGCTGGCGCAGTATTTTCTGCGCGTCATCGCCCTGTATGATGACGAGCTTCCGCCCATCACCATCGACGGGATCTATGGTTCCGCCACCGAAAATGCCGTTCGCACGTTCCAAAAGATGCAGGGACTCACCGTGGACGGCATCATCGGCACCGCCACATGGAATGCCCTGTATGAGCGATTCCTTGGGATCAATCAGGCCACCGGTCTTGCCGTTTCCTACCCCGGCACTCCGCTAAAAATCGGCAGCCGCGGGGATAATGTCCGTCTGGTGCAGGAATACCTGAATGCACTGGCAGGTGCTTATCCACTGCCGCGGGTCACCGTAGACGGCATCTACGGCTCCGCCACCGAAAACGCCGTCACAGCATTCCAAAGGCTGTTCGGCTTAGCCGCCGACGGCATCGTGGGTCCCCGCACATGGGAGCGTTTGGTCGGCGTCCGCCTGTTGCTTCGGTAATCACCCGCACAAAAAACGGGCGGACGTAGCCTCCGCCCGATCGTGTTGACCCGCAATTCCATTGCGGGCAGCCCTCCCGGCTGCGGCGCCTCCGCCCTGCCTTTCCCTCCCGCTTTAGCGGTGCGGAAACTCAAAAACCGTCGGTTGGGGCAGCCGCTTCCGCTGAAATATCCCGCAAAAATGCTCCCCCGCAGTACGGAGGAGCATGGTTTGGCTTCTGTGTTTAGTTTTCTTCGGCAGCAGGGGCCTCCGTCTCGGCAGCAGCTGTGCTGCTCGTGGCAAGGTGAAGGGTCAGCCGACGCAGTCGCCTGCAGGCAAGGAACGCAATCCCCAGCACCAGCACCGCCAGTGCCGCAATGCCTGCTATGCCATAGCTCGCGCCCTCCACAAACAGCAGACTCAAAGGGTTGGCGGTATTGCACAGGGTATTATATTGCCCCGCACCGTAGGCGGCAGCGTCCATCGCCCTTGCCGCATTGGTAAAGAGATAGGTCAGCAGCGTGCCGCAGTAAAGCATCGCTACCGCACTTACCGCACCGGTAAAAAGGCTGCGCAGCAGGCACCCGCCGGAAAGCGCCGTTACAAAAATCATCAGATACAGCAGCATGGCACAGTCACCCAGCGGCAGCACCAAATTGCCCGGCAGCACCGAGGCAAGCAGCACTGTAACCGGCACCAGAACAACTGCGGAAAGCAGCGTGGTGGCATTGGCAGTGCCCGTAACGGCATTCACTGCGACCATAAGCGGCAGCTTGCCGTTTTGGACTTTTCTTGCCGCCATCGGCTCCAGCACCGAAGATACCGCGCGACAGAAGACCCGAAGCAGACGGGGCAAGGCAAACAGACAGCTCGCCAGCACCAGCGCAAAGGAGACCGCATCGTAGATGGTAAGCCCGGCAACAAGCCCCATGATGATCCCGGCGATCAGTCCCCACAGGCTCGGCTCCATCAAAAAGTTTCCGCGTCGGGATTGCTCCAGCGAAAAACGCCGGTCACGCAATCCGGGGATCTTGCTGATAATAAAATTCACCAGCCACGCCAGCGGGGCGGCGCCCACGGCAAAGCTCTGCGTGTAGGTAAGGTGTGCGGCACCCGTCAGTCGGGCAACCGGCGCGGCAAATACATCGGCAAGAATGATCTGCAATATGACCATCAGCAGTGCCGCAGCCAGTCCGTACCACATCTCACCGGTCAGCTGCTGTATCAGCACGCCGGCAAAAGCCGCCTGCCACAAGCTCCACAGGTCCATGTTCAATACACGGGTCACACGGGTCGCCAGCATCAGCAGGTTCAGCAGCACGGCCCCCGGCAGCACCCAGTACAGAATATCGCTGTTCAGGGTCATTTCGGCAGCCGTCTGCCAGGGCAGGTTCTGGGCGCCGGTGGAAAGAGAATAGTTATCCACCATGGCGCTCACCAGCGTGGTCAGCCGTCCGCTCAGCGTGTTGATCAACAGCTGAATAGCAACCGTGCTGCCCAGCATAGCCAGTGCGCACTGTCCGGAGCGCTGAAAGCCGGCGTGGGTCACCAACCCCATTAAAAAGAAGAATACGGGGATCAGCAAAAAACTGCCCAGTCCGCTTACAATATCATAAAGGGAGTGCAAAAAATCCAAATGACAGACCTCCTTCGGGGAATGCGTCCCATTCATTATAGCGGCGGAATGTGACGATAGTATGAAGAAAAAGCATAAAATCCCATTTTTCAGCCTACTTATTTTCCCATACCACAGGAATAAAGTCAAGCGCTGTATTGCACAGACTGGCGATTTATGGTATTCTAAAGAAAAAACAAAGGGAGGCACCGCCATGATGGAAGAAATAATTCTTAATAACATTTTGTCGACCCTGCAGGAGATCCAAAGAGAGATGGAGCGCCAGACCGAGCTTTTAGAGCGCATGGCGGATAAGAGCGGCTTTAACAGCAGCCTGTGATCCATCAAAAGAAGAGCCGTCCCATGGCTCCTCTTTTATCTTCGGGAAAGCAGGGGCTGTCCCCTGCGAAAAGGAATGTGTTCCTTTTGAACGCCAAATACGCCAAATAAAAAAGAGCCAAAAGGCTCTTTTTTATTTGGTGCCGCTGACGGGAATTGAACCCGTACGGTGTTTCCACCGAGGGATTTTAAGTCCCTTGCGTCTGCCGATTCCGCCACAGCGGCGCAGAATGGGGCTAAACCTTTCTCATCTTACAATAGCCCCCCGCAAAAGTCAAGCACAAGGTCTTGACAAATCCCTGCCCGCCGCCTTATAATACGTTGGTAAACAGCAAAAAAGGCATTGACAGGGTCAGTTTTGTACCGCCGCCCCCAGAGAGAAAGCCCCCGGCTGAAAGGCTTTCGGCAGTTCCGGTGCATCACAGCCGCCCCCGAGCCATCGGCGTGAAGAACGCCGGCGTATCCGGTGCGTTAAACCGGCAAAAAGCGGCAGCGTCCCGCGGCGCTGCAAACTGGGTGGTACCACGGAAGGATCAGCTTTCGTCCCTATGTCTCCGACAAGACGGAGCAGGGGAGGGGAGCTTTTTTATTTTCCGCTTGCTGCCCGCAAAGCGAAAAAACACCCGCAAAATGCAAAAAAGAAAGGAATTTACCACCATGAAATGGACAGGACTCAACGAACTGCGCGAAACCTTCCTCGAATTTTTTGTCAGCAAGGGGCACACCCGTCTGCCCTCGGCGCCGCTGGTGCCGCAGGATGAGGCAAGTCTTTTGCTCATCAATTCCGGCATGGCGCCGCTCAAAAAATACTTTACCCGCCAGAAATTCCTGCCGAACGGCAGCTTCCGCGCTACCAGCTGCCAGAAGTGCATTCGTACTCCCGATATCGAGAATGTCGGCAAAACCGCCCGCCACGGTACCTACTTCGAGATGCTGGGCAACTTCTCCTTTGGCGATTACTTCAAGGAGGACGCCACCCGCTGGGCATGGGAGTTCATTACCGAAAAGCTGGAGCTGCCGGTCGATAAGCTCTATGTCTCAGTCTATCAGGACGATGATGAGGCATATGAGATCTGGACCAAGCGCCGCGGCGTTGCCCCCGATCATATGGTTCGGCTGGGCAAGGAGGATAACTTCTGGGAGATCGGCTCCGGTCCCTGCGGGCCCTGCTCCGAGATCTATTTTGACCGCGGACCCGAAAAGGGCTGCGGACGTCCCGACTGTCATGTCGGCTGCGATTGCGACCGCTATGTCGAGTTCTGGAACCTTGTATTTACCCAGTTCAATTCCGACGGTGAGGGCGGCTACACCCCGCTGGAGCACAAGAATATTGATACCGGTATGGGTCTGGAGCGCCTTGCCTGCATCATGCAGGGCGTCGATAACCTCTTTGAGGTCGATACCGTCCAGAACATTATGAAGAGGATCTGCGAGATCGCCGGCGTCACCTACAAGCAGGACGAGAAAAAGGATGTCTCGATTCGTGTGGTCACCGACCATATCCGTTCCACCGTCTTTATGATCTGTGATGGCGTCGTCCCGCAGAATGAGGGCCGCGGCTATGTACTGCGCCGTCTGCTGCGCCGTGCCGCCCGTCACGGTCGTCTGCTCGGCGTTCGGGAGCCGTTCCTGTACAAGGTTGCCGATACCGTTATTCACGAAAACGAAAGCGCCTATCCGGAGCTTGTCCAGCGCCGTGATTACATCGTCAAGACCATTCGCGTCGAGGAGGAGCGCTTTGCCCGCACCATTGATGCCGGTCTCGATCAGGTCAATTCCATTCTGGAAAAGCTTTCTGCCGAGGGCAAAACGGTATTCTCCGGTGAGGACGCCTTCCGCCTCTACGATACCTTCGGATTCCCCATCGACCTCACCCGAGAGCTGTGCGAGGAGCGCGGTATCACCGTGGACGAGGAGGGCTATAAGGCCCTGATGGAAAAGCAGCGTGCAACCGCGCGGGAAGCCACTGCCCGCAATGTCGGCGATGTAGCATGGGTCGAAGATGTCCTCAAGGGCGTTGAGGGCGGCGAGGACTTTGTCGGCTACGAGGGCTTGACCGCCGAAGCCGAGATTCTCGGCATTGTCTATGAGGGCGAGCGGGTCGAAGCGCTCGGCGAGGGCGATGCCGCCCAGATCGTTTTGTCCCGTACCCCCTTCTACGCCGAAATGGGCGGTCAGGTGGGCGACAGCGGCACCATTACCTGCGGCGAAAATGTATTCACCGTCACCGATACCCGCAAATCCGGCTCCGGTCACTTCATTCATGTCGGCACCGTTACCCACGGCACCTTCAGTCTGGGAGATACCGTTATTGCCGCAGTTGATGAGCGCCGCCGTATGGATATTATGCGCAACCACACTGCCTGCCACCTGCTGCAAAAGGCACTGCAGGAGGTACTGGGCGACCATGTCCATCAGGCAGGCTCCCTGGTCGATGAAAAGGTCTGCCGTTTCGATTTCAGCCACTTCTCCGCCGTGACCCGGGAGGAGCTGGAAAAGGTAGAGGCGCGCGTTAACGAGCTGATTTTGGAGGCGAACCCCGTCACCACTACCGAAATGCCTATCGAGGAAGCCAAGAAGATGGGCGCAATGGCGCTTTTCGGCGAAAAGTACGGCGATACGGTTCGCGTCGTCAACGCCAATAACAAGTCCATTGAGCTGTGCGGCGGCACCCATGTGGATAATACCGCCCGTTTGGGGCTGTTTAAGATCCTCAAGGAATCCAGTGTAGCCGCCGGGATTCGCCGGATCGAGGCGGTCACCGGCCGCGGTGTGCTGGAACTGATGGCGGAAAATCAGACTTTGATGAATACCGCTGCCCAGAACCTCAAGCTGGGCAGCCCTGCCGAGCTTCCTCAAAAGACCGCTCAGGTCATGACCGAGCTGAAGGCGAAGGAAAAAGCGCTGGCGGAGCTGGAAAACAAGATGGCAGCCTCTGCCGCCGCCGATCTTTTCCGGAATGCCGTCACCGTCAAGGGATTGCGTGTCGTCACCGGCACAATGGGCGAAATGAAGCCCGATGCGCTGCGCCTGATGATCGATGAAGCGCGCGGCAACAATCCCGATGCCGTCATCGCCTTGGGCAGCGTGTTCGGCGGCAAGGGCACTATCGCGGTTGCCTGCGGTGCCGATGCCGTCAAAGCCGGCGTCAATGCCGGTAAACTGGTTCGCGCCCTTTGCCAGCTCACCGGCGGCAATGGCGGCGGACGTCCCGATAGCGCCATGGGCGGCGCCGGTGATCCCGCCAAGATCGGGGAAGCTCTCACCCATCTGTCTGAACTGATCTGATTTTTTCGGCGCCTTTTTACGGCGCTCCTCCGTGGAGACCGCCCCCTGCGGCGTCGCTGCCCTTGACAGGCAAAAGTACGATTTCATCGTACAACAGCCTGCCTGCGGGCGCTTCTGGCAGGGAACGCTCTCCCTCCGTCGCGTCCTCCTGCCGGACATTGCCACCGGCGGAGCCGCCTTGAATTTCCCCATTACCAACCGAAAGGAGACCTTCCTCATGTGTGTATTCTGTAAGATCGCAGCGGGAGAGATCCCCGCAAACAAGCTGTACGAGGACGAAAAGGTGCTTGCCTTTTACGACCTTGACCCGCAGGCACCTATCCACTTTCTGGTGATCCCCAAGGAGCATATTGCCTCCGCGGGCGAGATCACGCCGGAAAACTCCACCCTCATCGCTCATATCTTTGAGGTCATCGCAAAAATCTGCGTCGAGCACGGCTGGCAAAGCTACCGCATCGTGAACAACTGCGGCGAGCAGGCAGGGCAGACGGTGCCCCACCTGCATTTCCATGTTCTCTCCGGCAGGGATATGACATGGCCTCCCGGCTGATCCAACGATCAATTTCCAAAGTCCCCGTTTCGGCGGGGACTTTTTCCTGCCCGCCGCAGGTACTTTTCCTTGCAACTGCCGCCGCTTTATGCTATAATATATCCAAATTTTCGCTGTATGGGGAGAAACAACATGGCAAAAACGGATAAAAAACAATCCAAAAAGATTTACGAGGGCTATAAGAAGCGTCAAAAGCTCTGGAATACCGTTCTCATTATCTTTTTCGCAGTTGTCGGCGTCGCTGCCGCCGTGATTAACGGTACGGTGGAATTGAAGCCGCAGCTCGTGATCGGCAAATATGAGTTTACATGGTTTCACTTTGTTATGCTCATCATTCTGCTGGTGCTGCTCGTCTTCGGTATCGTTGCTCTCAAGCGTGACAGCAGCGAAGAGCAGCAGGAGATCTACCGTCAGGAGCGCGAGGAGGCCATTCGTCTGCGGCAGGAGGTTATGGCGGAGCGCCGGCAGGAAATGCAGGACGCCTATGATGCCATGAAGCGCCGCCGCGCCGAGCGTCTGGCGGCACAGGGTATGGCGCCTACCGCAGCGGCTGCGCAGGCGGAAGCGGTCGATGCCGTCGAAACGGTCGAGGCAGTGGAAGCTGAAGCTGCCGAAGCCGTGGAGGAAGCGGCGGAGATCATCGAAGCGGGAGAGAAAGAGGAGAAAAACTCTTGACATCGCCCGCCGAAAGGACTACAATACTCGCATAAATCCCAAAGCGTTACGAGAAAAGATTACCGCACCCTCGGAATCCTGCCAGAGAGCGGACGGCACAGGCTGCAACCGTCCGCAGGAGAAAGAGGAATGCGACCGCCTTTTCCAGCGCGGTGCCAAATCACCGCCGGCCCGACACCGTTATCCGCCGCAAGAAAGTGGGTCGCTCTATGACCCGATTCGGGTGGAACCGTGGGATATTTTCGTCTCACCCCGGCTGTTTTCTTCGCAGGAAGAAAGCAGCCGTTTTTGTTTTTCCTTTGGGATTTCTCAGTTTATCATTGACCGGAAATGGAGGAGTTTATTTATGCTGAAAATCACCCTGAAGGACGGCTCCGTTAGGGAGCTGACCGCCCCGCAGACCATCGCCGACTTTACCAAGGAGCTGAGCATGGGGCTGTACCGCAATGCCTGCTGCGCCCTGGTTGACGGCAAGGTGGCCGACCTGTGCGACCTGCTGGATCACGACTGCGCCGTGGAGATCCTCACCTTTGAGGACGAGCAGGGCAAGCGTGCCTTCAACCACACGGCGTCCCATATGCTGGCGCAGGCGGTGCAGCACCTGTTCCCGGAGGCAAAGCTTGCCATCGGCCCAGCCATCGAGGACGGCTTTTATTACGATTTTGATGTCCCCACCCCCTTTACGCCGGAGGATCTGGAAAAGCTGGAGGCGGAGATCGCCGCTATTGCCAAGGCGGATCTGCCCATCGAGCGGTTCTCCCTGCCGGTCGAGGAAGCAAAGAAGCTGGAAGCCGACCAGCCCTATAAGCTGGAGCTGATCGAGGAGCACGCCGGAAAGGGCGAGGACATTGCCTTCCGCCGTCAGGGCGATTTCACCGACCTCTGCGCCGGCCCCCATCTGATGTCCACCGGCGCCGTAAAAGCCGTCAAGCTGACCTCCTGCACCGGCGCCTACTGGCGCGGCAGCGAGAAAAACAAGATGCTCAGCCGCATTTACGGCTGCGCCTTCCCCAAGCGCAGCATGCTGGAGGAGCATCTGGCACGGCTGGAGGAGGCACGCCGCCGCGACCACAACAAGCTGGGCCGCGAGCTGGAGTACTTCACCACCGTTGATGTCATCGGTCAGGGTCTGCCGGTGCTGCTGCCCAAGGGCGCCCGCGTGGTGCAGCTTTTGCAGCGCTGGGTGGAGGATACCGAGCAGCAGCGCGGCTATCTGCTGACCAAGACCCCCTTGATGGCAAAGCGTGAGCTTTATAAGATCTCCGGCCACTGGGATCATTATCTGGACGGTATGTTTGTGCTGGGCGATCCCCACGATGAGACCAAGGAATGCTTTGCCCTTCGCCCCATGACCTGCCCGTTCCAGTATCAGGTGTTCCTCAACCGCGCCCGCAGCTACCGCGATCTTCCCATGCGTCTGGGCGAGACCTCCACGCTGTTCCGCAACGAGGATTCCGGCGAAATGCACGGACTGATCCGTGTGCGCCAGTTCACCATCTCGGAGGGGCACATCATTCTGCGCCCCGACCAGCTGGAGGAGGAGTTCCGCCATTGCCTGGAGCTGGCGAAATATTGCCTTGAGACCGTAGGTCTGCTGGAAGATTGCACCTTCCGCTTCTCCCAGTGGGATCCCAACAATACCGAAAAGTACATCGGCACACCGGAGCAGTGGGACGAGGCGCAGGGCATTATGGGCAAGATTCTCGATCATCTCGGCATCAAGTACACCATCGGCATTGATGAAGCCGCCTTCTACGGTCCCAAGCTGGATATCCAGTACAAGAATGTATTCGGCAAGGAGGACACCATCGTCACCATTCAGATCGACCAGCTCCTCGCCGAGCAGTTCGATATGTCCTACATCGACCAGAACGGTCAGAAGGTGCGCCCCTACATCATTCACCGCACCTCTCTTGGCTGCTACGAGCGTACCCTTGCCTACCTCATCGAAAAGTATGCCGGCGCTTTGCCTACTTGGCTTTCTCCCACACAGGTGGCGCTGCTGCCCATTGCCGATCGTCATCTCGACTATGTGAATGAGATCAAAAAGGCGTTGGAGCAGCGCGGCGTCCGCGTGACGGTCGATGACCGCAACGAGAAGATCAACAAGAAGATCCGCGACAGCCAGATGGAGAAGATCCCCTACATGCTGGTTGTCGGTGACCGAGACGTGGAAAACGGTACGGTTTCCGTTCGTTCCCGCAAGGATGGCGATCTGGGCGCGATGGCACCCGCCGATTTCTATGCGAACCTCACCGAGGAGATCGCCACCCGTGCGCGTTAAAACAGCATTTCCGCAAGCGGAAAGTTTCTTTGGGCAGCCCGCCGCCGGAGGCGGCGGGCTGCCCTTTTGCCTTTATCCGGGCCAGTCGGCGGGGCATGGAACGCCCGCAGGGCGCTTCGGCGCAGCCGAAGCAGGCGGCGCAGCCGCCTTCGAGCCGTCCGGCGGACGGCTCGCCCTGCGGGCGGCTTTCTTTGCCTGCCAACCCCACCGGGAACGACAAGCACACCTCCGCCCGGCACTTTTTCCGCCAACCGTCACATTCCGTTTACAAAAGCAACAAGAAATCCCCGCTCTGCCATGGTATACTGGCAGCATCGGGTATCGTCCCCAAAAGAGCAACAGGCTGGACAAACCCGCTAATCTTTGGTATAATACTAATTTGTGAAAATATGCCGGAAAGGAGGACGCCCCATGCAGGAGGAAAACAACACACCGCTTTCTCCCGAAAGTGAGCCGCAGACTGATGCAGAGCCGGTGGATACCGCAGCGGCGATGAAATATTTTGAAGCAGCGGAAGCGGCTGCCGAGGTCGGCAAGGAAATTCTTGCCTCCCGCAAGCCGAAGAAGCCTCAAAAACAGAAAAAAACTCAAAAGCAGCCGAAGCGGGGAGCGTCCGACCGGAGTGAACCGACCGGCGGCGAGTCGGAAAAGTCGTCTCCAAAGGAGCCGGATCACGGCTGGCAGCCCTCCCAGCAGGAACAGGCAGCGTCTGACCGGGTCAAAGCGGAGGATACGTCCGCCGGACAGTCCGGCAGGCAGAAAAAAACAAAAAAACTGAAAAAAGCCGCAAAAGCAAGTTCTGCCAAGACCCCCATGAAAAAGCCCCCTACCCCCGCCGCGGCGTACAAGAGGATGGCACGGAGCTGGACGGATGGCGGAATGCAGGTCCTGCGGGAATATCATACCCTCCGCCGTCTCATCAGCCGAACACTGGAGAATGCGAAAGAACGGCTGCCGGCGCTGTGGAAAGAGCTGAGAGGCAAAGCCAACCGCCGCATCAAGCACTTCACCGATGAGGTGCTGTTTCCATACCGGATCCTTCGCGATGAGACAGTGGAGCTTGCCGTTGCCATGCGGGACAAAACGCCGGAGGGGAAGGCGGGACGCCGGGAGGCGTGGAGAAGCTACGGCAGGGCGCTTGCCCGTCCACTGAACCGGATCGCCAACTTTTTTGCGCCTATTTTCGGGCTTGCTATTCTGGCGGCGGTCATCTCTTACTTTAACCAGTTCGCCTTTGCCCTGCAGGTGGAATATAACGGCGAGCTTTTGGGCTACATTGCCGAAGAAAACGATTTCTATGCGGCGCGGGACGCCATGCTGGATCGTTTGATCAACGAAGAATACATTCCGCCGGAGGATACCATTCCTAACCTTTCCCTGACAGTCGTCCGGGAAAAGGAGCTGCTCACAAAGGAGGAGCTGACCGATGCAATTATGCGGTCCTCCGGCAACGAGCTGGTGGAGGCGTCCGGCTTCTACCTCGAGGGGAAGTTCCTCGGCGCCCTGCAGGACGGCAACGAATTTTTGCTGTACATGGATAAGGTGCTGAGCAACTACCGTACCGGTGAGGAATTTGAAACGGTGCAGTTCACCAAGAATATCCGGCTGGAGGACGGCGTTTACCCCGTCAGCTCGCTGATGAGTATTTCCACGCTGCAAAGCTACCTGCGCAGCAATAATGAATTGCGCCGCAGCTATACCGCCCGCGCCGGCGAGACCATCGAGGTCATTGCCAAGCGCTACGGCTTGACGGTAGAGGAGATGTTCGACCTCAATAACGAGCTGGAGGAATACCTGACCGCCCTGCGCCAGCAGCAGCTGGGATATGATCCCGATACGGTCATTCTGCCGGATTCCGGCACCCCTGCCGAGGAATGGGACGCCCGCTGGGGCGAGATCGGCGTCAACGGGGAGACCCCGCTGGAGACCGCCATCAACAACGGCATGATGCTGTATATGGGGCTTTTGTACTGGCCGGAGGATCTGCCGAAGGGCGCCGCCGAGGAACTGGCGGCAGTTGCCGGAGACCGCAATGCCCTGTATCGTCTGCAATACGGCATCACCGATGAAACGGCAGAGGCACCTGATGATACGGAGCAGCCGCCGGAGGATTCCGCCGAATCGGACGATTCAGACCGCGCCGGGACTGCCGAGCCGGAGGAGCCGACAGAAAATGACGAAAGCACCGGAGTCGGCGAGCCGCTCCGCACCATTGAGCTGACCCCACTGGAGCAGGTGCCGCTGCAGGGCGATGAGGAGCTTTTGGTGGTACAGATGGATGTGGAGCTGGGCATTCAGGTGACGCGCCGCGAGACCTACATTGCCAAGGTCGCCTATGGCACCACCTACAAAAATTACGATAACAAGCCCAATGACTGGCAGCAAACCATCTCTGCCGGCATCTACGGCCAGGACGAGGTGGTGGCGGACGTCACCTACATTGACGGCGAAAGAGTGGGAGAAACGGTGCTGAGCCGGACTCGTCTGACGGATCCCGTCAATCGGGTCGTTGCCCGCGGCACCCTGTCGATCGACGACTACTTCAGCAACACCGGCGGCAGGTTTATCTGGCCCGCAGATGGCGGCTACTTCAATGGCTCGCTGGGCAGCTACGGCGGTCACACCGGCATGGATATCGCCTGTCCCATCGGTACCACCGTCCGTGCCTCCAAGGCTGGTACGGTCACTTCCGCCCTTAACTACGGCTGGAACTACGGCTACGGCAGAACGGTCGTTATTAACCACGGCTACGGTCAGATCACCCGCTATGCCCATATGTCGAATGTCACTGTTGCGGCAGGTCAGTATGTCAAGCAGGGACAGGTCATCGGCTACAGCGGAAATACCGGTAATTCCAGCGGTCCGCATCTGCACTTCGAGATCCGTATCGACGGTGTCATCAAGGCGCCGGAGAATTATATCGGCAGATACTACAACCGCTGAGAAAACGACAGATAAAGTTCTTTTTCCACCCCCGACAAAGCTCAACATTGTCGGGGGTGCTTTTCCGTCCCGAAGCGGCGCTTGTAAGGTTTTCGGTCAAGCCTTTTTCAAAAGGCTTGCAGTTTCCAAAGACAGCGTCTTTGGTCGCGCTCCGCAGAGCGCGAAATCCCCTTTTCCGGAGGGCGCTCCCATGGGAGCTGCTTAGACTTGCGCCCTCGGAAGGAAAGATAGTGTGAAAGGAAACCATCAGGGTTTCCTTTCGCGTTTAATAAATACTGATTTTGCACGCAGGGCAAAATCAGCAGCGGCAGGGCATAGCACTGCCGCGACCTGTAAGAGAGGGCGCCCCCTTACTTGCGTTTTTTGCTGACTATCCTTTCACCGAGCAGGTGAAAACAATCGGTTGGTGTCTTCGTTTTCTGGAGAGCGCCTCCTTACCTGCGCTCTGTACAAATTATCCTCCCTCCGAACAGGAGGGAACAGCCAATTTGTTTTTATTACCCGCCGGTGGCGGTGAGGCTGACCTGCAAGGTCAGATCGGTGCGGGGGGCGGCACCGAGGGCGTAGATAGTCAGTACACCACCCTCATTGGCGGCTGTCAGGCTGCGGACGCCCTGCTGCCGCAGAGCTTCAAGCTGCTCTGCGGTGGGACGCAGCTCCACCATGGTCTGGGTGGTCAGCCCGGCAGGGGCTGCCTTCTGGGCATAGGGCGGCGTCTTTCCCCATGCCTCCGCCAAAAGAGAAATATCCGCCAAAAGGCAGCTTGCATTGCCGGTGTCGCCCTTTTCGCCGCGGTCGCCCTTTTCCCCTTTGGGACCGGTCTCACCGGTATCGCCTTTTTCGCCCTTTTCACCCCGCTCACCGTTAAAGCAACCGGCTTCGGCATCTGCCCGCAGGGCGTCTGCCGCCGCAACCGCTTCTTTGGTTTGTGCCAGCAGTGTTTGCACCAGTGTGGCGGTCGGTTCTTCCGGGGTGTTTTCCGTGGGCTGTGCGCCGGTGCATACCTGCCCCAGCGTGCAGCTCACCGTCGGCAGTACGACCTCCTGCGCGCGCGTACCGTTCACGCCCACTCGCAGGTATGCGC
>USBC01000034.1 GCA_900552845.1 uncultured Oscillospiraceae bacterium
AAGGGAATAGATGCCCGGCAGATCTACTACCGAGCAGTTTTTTTCTCCCCGAATATCCCCTGTTTTCTGATCAACGGTGACGCCGGGAAAGTTCCCGACATGCTGGTTGGAGCCGGTGAGGGCATTGAACAGCGTGGTTTTGCCGCAGTTTTGGTTGCCGACCAATGCGAAGATCATGCCGTCTCCTCCCTCACTTCTATTTTTTGGGCTTCCTCCACCCGCAGCGTCAGTTCATATCCTCTTACCCTTATCTCGATGGGATCGCCCATCGGAGCAACCTTTTGCAGTGTGACGCGGGTGCGGGGAATCAACCCCATATCCAAAAGACGGCAGCGCAGGGCGCCATCGCCCCCCACCGCAGTAATAATGCCGGAAGTACCGGTTTTCAGTTCATTCAAAGTCATATGCCCCACTCTTTTCTTACGGACAAATATAATCTGTACCCATTTTATTATAAGACGGCGGAAATATCAAGTATCCGACGGGGATCGGCGGATTTTTTGGCTGAGGGACAGACAAACATGCAGGGCGTTGTCCGTTTTGGGTGGGACTGGCATGATTCTGTCGTCGGGGCATATTCTCTAAAGGGAGAGGGGGAATTTGCAATGATGGGCGCAATGGTACTGACGCTTTTGGGCGGACTATGGCTGTTGACATTACATGTTTCTGCTTCGGGGTCGTTCCCGCGGCCACTGACGGCAAAGCAGGAGCGGGAGTGCTTGGAGCGAATGAAGGCGGGCGACCGCTCGGCGCGGGGAGAACTGGTGGAGCATAACCTGCGGTTGGTGGCACATATTGTGAAAAAATACTACGCGGTAAGCGGGGAGCAGGACGACTTGATCTCTATTGGGACGATAGGTCTGATAAAAGCGGTGGAAAGCTACGATATGAATAAGAAAACCCGGTTTGCGACCTATGCGGCAAGGTGTATAGAAAATGAAATACTAATGTATTTCCGAGGGAAGCGAAAAACCGCCGGGGATCTTTCATTGGACGACCCGATCGACACCGACCGTGACGGCAACAGTCTGACGCTGATGGAACTGGTGAGCGATGAGGAGGATATTATCAGCCGGCTGGATATGATGCTGCAGGCAGAGAAGCTGAGAAGCGTTTTCGGGCTGCTGGAGCAGCGGGAGCAGAAGGTGCTGAGGCTGCGCTATGGTCTGAACAATCGTCCGCCGATGACCCAGAGGGAGATCGCAAGGAAGCTGAATATCTCCCGCAGCTATGTTTCTCGTTTGGAAAAGCATGCCATAGAGCGACTGAGGGAGGAGATGACGAAGTAGGACTTGCCGAAAGGGCGAAAATACGCTATGATGGGGAAAAGATTTCTTGGAGGTACTACATGCATATTCCTGCCGTCGCGACCAGCGAAATGGAGGTGCTTTCCTTTGCCGAGGCGATGCGCCGAAGCGGACGGGAGGCCGATTATGATACCGACCGGTGGCTGTATGTGCCGGATTTTTATACCGAATACCGTTATGTATTAGGCACAAGGGGCGAAAAGCCGTTGATTTGCATTGGAGTAAACCCATCGACAGCAGAACCGGAGCATTTGGATAATACGCTCAAATCGGTGGAGCGTATTGCAATGGGGAACGGCTATGACAGCTTTATTATGTTTAATGTTTATCCGCAGCGTGCCACCCGTCCGCAGGATATGGAAAAGGAACGGGACGAGCGGCTGCACCGTGCCAACATGGAGGCATTCCGGTATATTCTGAGCCTTACCGAGACACCGACGGTATGGGCGGCATGGGGAAATATTATAGAAATGCGTCCCTACCTGAAAAGCTGCGTACAGGATATGATAGCAGCAGGAGAGCAGCATGGCGCCCGATGGGTGACGGCTGGGCAGCGCTCGGTGAAGGGACACCCGCATCATCCGTTGTACCTGAAAAAAGACAGCAGGCTGGATCCCTTTGATGTGGCGCGGTACTGCGCCGAATGTCTGTAAGTACTGCGCTGAATGTCTGGTAATTTTATATCTGAACAGCAAAAGAAAAGGCACAGTCGGGGGAAGTCCCTTGACTGTGCCGAGTTTTATTCTTTTGGCTCCTCCAAAAGAGGCGGTGTTTGGGCGGTCTCCAGTTCCTTGAACATTGCCTGCATGGTGGGGTTGTTTTTGGTCAGGCGCTTAACGGACAGCTCCTGTGCTTTATTATTGGCAAGCCGTAGGTTGTCCTCAGAGGAGAGCAATGCATCCTTGGTCTTTTGCAGATGGGAGATGGTTTTGTCGATCTCCTCAATGGCGGTTTTGAACTTGCGGCTGGCAATATCATAATTGCGGCCGAAGCGGGACTTAAAGTCATTCATTTCCGCCTCGAAATTGGAGATATCAATATTCTGACTGCGGATCTCCGCAAGCTGGCGCCGGTATTCCACGGTATGCAGTGCCGAGCTTCGCAGCAGCGTGATGATGGGGATAAAGAACTGCGGGCGAATGACATACATTTTGGGGTAACGGTAGCTGACATCGGTGATGCCGCCATACAATTCACTGTCCGGCTCCAGCAGAGAGACCAGAATGGCATACTCACAGCCTTTTTCCTGACGATCCTTATCCAACTCCTTAAAGAAATCCTCATTCTTCTTTTTGGTGGCGGTGGAATCCATCTCGTTTTTCATCTCAAACATAATGGAGAGAAATTCGATGCCGTCCTCGGTGGCTTCACGGTAGATATAATCGCCCTTGCTGCCGGTACGGGCGTCGTTATCCTTTTCAAAATAGGCATAAGGGAATGCTGCGGCACGCAGACGATTGAACTCAGTCTCGCAATGCTGCTCCAGTGTTTCGCCTACCATCTTGGTGGAAAGACGCGCCTTGAGATCCTTGTAATATTCAATAGTCTCCTCCTTGGCGCGCAGCTGTATGGCGAAGTTTTCCCGCAGCGCCTGCTGCTTTTGCAGACTTTCGGTGGCGGCTTCCTTGAGCTTATAGTTCAGCTCGGCAATCTGCCGGTCACGGTCGGTCAGCTCGTCTTTTTTCTCCTCTACCGCCCGAGTGATGGCAAGCTGGCGGGAGAGCTCCTCTTTCTCCAGTCGGGCACGCAGCTCGGTGATCTGCTGTTCCCTTTGCGCAAGGCTTTCGTTTTGCTTTTCCAGCGCTTCCTTGATTGCCAGCTCCTGATGGGACTGACGGGTGGTCAGCTCGGCTTTCAGCTCTGCGATCTGCCGGAGAAGCTCTGCTTCGGACTGCTCCTGTGCGCGGGCTGCCTGAGTGCGCACCAGCTCAATATCCTTTTGCTTTTCTGCGGCAAGCTGCTTTTCCCGCAGGGTCAGCTCCCGACGGAATTCCTCATCGCGTACCTGCCCCACAATGGCGGCGTAGCCGGATTCATCGACGGTAAACACCTCGCCGCAGCGGGGACATTTAATCTCATGCATAAGTGCTTCCTCCCGCTTCGTTTACTGCTGCCCGCGCCTCAAGGCGTGGCGCTTGATTGCCTCCATAGAGGCATCACTGATGACATGCTCCATTTTGCAGGCGTCCTCGACGGCGGTTTTTTCATCGACGCCCAAACTGATAAGAAAGCCGGAAAGCAGACGGTGCCGCTCATAGATCTTTTCGGCGACGGCTCTGCCCTCCTCGGTGAGGGTGATCCCGCCGTCCTCCGCCACATGGATATAGCCACCCTGCCGCAGAATACCGACGGCGCGGCTGACGCTGGGCTTGGAGTAGCCCATTTCTTCGCCGATATCTATAGCGCGGACAAAACCGGAGCGCTGGCTGAGCACAAGAATCGTCTCCAGATACATTTCGCCGGATTCCTGTAGGGACATAAGGACACCTTCTTTTCTTTAAGGGATATATATATTAAAGGATAGCACAAAGGAAAGAAAGTTGCAAGGGAACGGGCAGGGGAATTTTGGAAGAGCATGGGAAAGATGGCGGGATATGGTGAATGGCAGACCGGATTTCATGCGGATATTTTTGGGACGCTGATTGGTACCGGCGATTACATAAAATAAAAAAACGAACCCCTTCCCAATGGAAAGAGGCTTGTTTTTATGGACTTGGAGCTGGAAACGTGACTTGAACACGCGACCTGCTGATTACGAATCAGCTGCTCTACCGGCTGAGCTATTCCAGCAGCTTTTGGCGTTCTTCAGGACACCTTCGCTATTCTAACATACCCTGCGAAAAAAATCAATCAAAATTCACGCACAGTTCATTTACTTTCGCAGAAGACGGCTCTATAATAGGGAACAGACTATATCTTAACGGAGCATGAACACGATGAGGAGATTTTTAGCGCTGCTATTGGCGGTGATGATAGGAATGATGGCGGCGGTTCCTGCAGCCGCTGCCGAGGACGAGGTACCGAAGACCTTCAGCAACGCCTATGTGGTAATGGACGCCAAAACCGGACAGGTGCTGCTGCAAAAGAATATGTATGAAAGGAAGTATCCCGCCAGCATTACCAAGATACTGACAACGGCGCTGGGCTTGACATATGCAAAGCCGGAGGACAAGATCACTGTCTCGCAGGAGACAGTAAGCGATATATGGAAATGGGGGGATACCACCCATCTGGCGCTGGAACCGGGAGAGATTATTACACTGAGGGACGCCCTGTACGGGGCGATGGTGGAATCCGCCAATGACTGTGCCAATGCAGTGGCGCAGGCGGTAAGCGGAAATCTGGCGGAATTTGCGGAGCTGATGAATCGTCAGGTATTGGCGCTGGGACTTTCTGATACTCATTTTACCAATGCGCACGGTCTGCCGGATAAAGACCACTATACCACGGCCTATGACATGGCGCGCATTACCCGCTGGGCGATGACCGTTGAGGGCTTTGAGGAATACTTTTGTGCAACGGAATACACCCTGCCCATTGACAATAAAAAACCGGTAGAGCGCCACATAGGAACCCACCATCATATGCTGGTGGAGAGCGACTACTATTATCCCTATGCCAAGGGCGGAAAACTGGGTTGGACAACTGAGGCGCAGCATACAGCGGTGACATGGGCGGAAAAAGACGGACTATCGCTGCTGTGCGTGGTGCTGGATTGCAGCGACAAATGGGGCAAATACAAGGACACAGCGGCGCTTTTTGATTACTGCTTTGAGCGGTACAGCATGGTTTCGGTAAAAACCGAGGAGATTGCAAACTATGACATACCGGTGGGCAGTCTGACCAAAACAGCCGGTATGGTACATATTGCTCCAACAGGAGATCTGGATATTCTGGTGCCAAAGGGAACTGCCGTGGAGAGCATTGCGCTGAAATACAATATGCCCAGCCGCTACAAGATAGGAGAGCGCATCGATCCACAGGTGGAGATCTGGTGCGGAGGCGAGCTGGTCGGCACCTTCCCGATGGAATATACCGTGGAAAGCTATGCGCCGGCAGAGGATACCTCCGGGGAGGAGACGCCTGCACCGATGGGTACAGCAGTGCTGACCGTGCTGAAGTGGGTCGGTATTGTGCTGGGGACACTGGTTCTTGTGCTGCTTGTTCTGCGCGCGTATTTTATGACACGCCGTCGCCGTCGTGCCAGACGCCGTCGTCAGGCACAAAACCGGCAGGGCAGGGCAAGGTGAAAGTTCGGTAAAAGAGATAGGGCAGACTGCTGAGTCTGCCTTATATTTATGCAACTGCACAAAGTTTCTAAAAAGGAGGTCTTTGCAGGAAATAGACTGGACATCTTTCCCCAAAATGAGTTACAATAAATTTGTATACGGAGATGAAAAATGGGTAGGAATGCCCCTGAAGGAGAATAAAACATGGACATTTTTGCGCTTCTGCGACTGGTGTTGGGTCTGGCATTTTTCTTGTTTGGTATGAATGTAATGTCCAGCAATCTGGAAAAGATGGCAGGAGGTAAGCTGGAGCAGCTTTTGAAGACCATGACGGCAAGTCCGTGGGTCAGCCTTTTGCTGGGCGCAGCCATCACCATCGCCGTGCAGTCCTCCTCGGCAGTCACAGTAATGCTGGTGGGCTTGGTCAACTCCGGCATCATGAAATTCGGTCAGACGCTATATGTGATTTTCGGCGCTAACATTGGTACCACTTTGACGGCGTGGATCCTTTCTCTTTCGGGAATTCAGAGCGGGAATGTCTGGCTGAAGATGCTGAAGCCCGAAAATTTCTCCCCCATTCTTGCCATCATCGGTGTTGTGATGATGATGGTAAGCAACAGTGATAAGAAAAAGAGCATCGGCACCGTACTGGTGGGCTTTACAATATTGATGTACGGTATGGTGGTGATGAGCGATGCAGTAAGCCCATTGGCGGAGATGCCGGAATTCTCAGCTATTCTGGCAGGGCTGCGCAACCCGCTTTTGGGTTTGGTGGTTGCAACGCTGTTTACCGCAGTTATTCAAAGCTCGGCGGCTTCGGTGGGTATTTTGCAGGCGCTGGCATTGACCGGCAGCCTGACCTATGAGATGGTCATTCCCATGGTGATGGGACTGAATATCGGCACCTGCGCAACTTCGCTTATCTCCAGCATCGGTACCAGCTATAAGGCAAAGCGGGTTGCGGTTATACACTTTTCCATCAAGGTTATCGGTACGGTTATCTGTATGCCGCTGTACCTGCTGATGACCTCCATATTCCGTCCGGCTTTTGTTCAAAGCGCAGTGACACCGTGGAACATAGCCATGGTGCATACCATCTATAACCTTGCCATTACTGCAATTCTGATGCCGTTTACCAAATATTTGGTGAAACTGGGCAAGTGGCTGGTAAAGGCAAAGGACGAGACTGCCCCCAAGGAAGCAATGCGGTATGCGCCCGATTTGTTGCTGCTGCGTTCCCCCTCGGTAGCGCTGCAGGAGTGCGACCATTACACCTTCCGCATGGCGGCGACCGCACGGGATTCGCTGGAGCGTGCGATCACCCTGGTGGGCGCCTATAATGCGCAGGAAGCTGAAGTGGTATTGCAGCAGGAGGACACGCTGGACCTGTATGAGGACCGGCTGGACGCTTATTTGGTGTATCTTTCTGCACAGGCGCTTTCCCAGCAGGACAGCCGCCGCGTGGGTAAGATGCAGCATGCCATCGGGGATTTTGAGCGACTGGGTGACCATGCCGTAAACCTTGTAAAGGCTGGAAAGGAGCTGGAAATCAAATCGCTGTTCTTCTCTGAAGAGGCAAGACGGGAGCTGGGGGTTCTGTCTTCCGCTGTACGGGAAATTCTGCAGTTGACTACCGATTGCTATATCAATACGGATCATGAAATGGCACACCGGGTAGAACCGTTGGAGCAGGTGATTGACAGACTGACCAAGGAGATCAAGGAACACCATTTGGCGCGTTTGCAGGCAGGGCGCTGTTCCATCGAATTGGGGTTTATTCTGAGCGATCTTCTGACCGACTACGAGCGTATCTCCGACCATTGCTCCAATATTGCCGTGGCGGTCATAGAGCTGCAGCACGATGCGTTGGATTCCCACCGCTATCTGAATGAAATGAAGCGCGACAGCGAGGTATTCCGCCAGATGTATGTGGAATTTCGCGAGAAATATATTCTGCCGGAGTCTGCCTATATCCAAAAGCAGGAAGAAGAATACAGGGACTCCGCAAATCAATAAGCATAGAAAAAAGGGAAAGGAAGCGTCCTGCTTTTCGTAAACACACGAAGAGCAGGCGCTTTTTTGTCAAAAAAGAATAAATTATTGTTCAAAACTTGACAAAGTGAGCAGGGAAAGATACAATAAATTTGTACAGTCATTTTGACAATAAACATGACAAAAGAAGGTATGGTTATGCAAAAGATACCTGGTGTGTCGCTATATCATCAAATCAAACAGGACTTAAGGACAAAGATAGAACCGTTAGACCCCGGCACGAAAATAGAGACGGAACAGCAGCTTTCCGAATTTTATGGGGTGAGCCGCGGTACCATACGTCAGGCGATCAGCGATTTGGTAGGGGAGGGACTGCTGCAAAAGGTGCAGGGCAGCGGGACATTCCGCAGCAGCAATGACGGTGTGCATATTTCCTACTTTTTGAACCGCACCTTTACGCAGCAGTTGGTGGAGCGGGGGCAGACCCCCGGTATTGCTGATATCCGGCTGGAAATTGTGCCGGTGACCGCAGATATAGCGCAGTATTTGAAAATAGCAGCAGGAACGGAGGTTTACCGCCTTTCCCGCGTACGGCTTGCAAATGGGATTCCTTTTGGTGTGGGCACGGCATATATCCGCAAAGATGTGGTACCGCAGCTAAAGGCAGAGGATTTGGAAATGTCTTTGGTGGACATGATGGAGACAAAGTACGGATTTTCCTTTACCAACCGGCACGGCTACTGCTATGCGGTTCCTGCCTCTGCGGAGCTCGCAGCGGCACTTTCTGTGCGCACTAACTCTCCGGTTTTGAAAATCGACTATATTTTCTGTGACCGGAATGGTATGCCGCTGATGGTGGATATGATGCAGCTAAGCGGCAGCTTCCGACTGGCGCTAGATGCTGCTGAGAACATCACTGGTTAATAGAATATCATATCAAAAAAGACCGCATCAAGGCGGTCTTTTTTGATATGGACCGACAAAAGTAATGAGAGCTGTTTTGCCGGATATAGAGGAGAAGATGAAATCGAAAGAATTAAACCAGAGGCTTTTTACCCATACCGCTTTGTCCCAGCGAACCACCGGGGTGACAGCGCAGATATTGCTCCGGAGTTTGCCCAACATGGCTTTGCAGAAGAACGCTGAGCGCCATAAGGACATAAAGCTGGGCGATGATTGACATACGGGGGGCACGCCCCAAGGGCCCTCCTTCCTCCCGCACCAAGGCGGGAAGCGTCAATGATGCACCGTTCGCCAAAGGACTTTCGAAACTACTGGTAACGGCAACGGTTTGACAGCCGATGGCATGAACCGCTGCTGCAGTACGAAGCAGCTCCTCTGTTTTTCCACTATTGGAGATTAAGACAACAATATCCTGCCGAAAAAGCTGTCCGCAGGAGCCGTGGGTAGCCTCGGTGCCATGCAAAACATAGCTGGGGGTGCCTGTTGAGGAAAACAGTGAAGCACAGTAGGCTGCTACATAGGAGGCCTTTCCAATGCCGGAAAAATGCAGCCTGCCGCCTTTTTGACGGGCAGTACTGATCAGTTCAGCTGCGCGTAAAAGAGCATCGATGGGCAGATCAGTGTGGAATCGATGCCATTCCTCATCGGAGATTTTGCAAAAATGCTCCAGTGCAGGGAGATCATTGCTCCAACTGTTGTATTCCATTTATGACCCTTTCTGAGACCTCATCAAGCCTGCGCTCTGCTGCATCGGAAGGCAGACGCAGCGTATGAAGGACGCCCCAACCCTCCAAGACGAGGGAGGAGGTGACAGCGCCGCGGACGGCACAATCCAAGGGAGACAAACCGCTGAGATAGTGATAGAGGAAACTGCCACAGAATCCATCACCCGCACCGGTGAAATCAACAATGTCCTCTTTGCGGGCAGCGGTAGGCACCAGATAGACCGATGGGTTCTCTGCGGTGGCAAGCAGTGCACCCTGTGCGCCCATCTTTACTGCAACAATGCGGGGCCCCATTGACAGCAGCTCGCGCATATAAGGAATATATCGTTCCGGGGACTGCCCATAGGGAATATCGAAGAATTTGACAAATTCATCTTCACTGGGCATAAGAATATGCGTACGACGCAGAACGGGCAGCCAACGGGAACGGTACTGCGGGAAAAACCAGTCATAGTGCGGGTCAATCTGCAGGATAGTATCCTGAGGAAGGGCGGTAAGCAGATCTTCCACGCTGGGGAGCGGCAGCGGCGCAATATGAAAACCTGTCGCCTGCCGTAGATAACGCGGAGGAATATGATCCGGTCGGGGAGCAGCTTCCTCGCGGGTGGAGCTGTTGTGGTGGGTGACCCACTGACGATAGCCATGATCCTCATACAGCAGCCACAACTTTAAGCCAACCTCATCGGTGCGGTGCGCCCCCTCCATATCAAGGGAAGGAAGCGATCGCATTTCTTCATAATATTGATCCGGAAAGCCTGCGGGCAGCTTGGTGACAACACCGATTTCGTGACCGGTACCCCACAAAGCGGCACCTGCAGCGGAGTGAAGTCCGCCGCCGCCGGGTTGGCGAAAATAGGTTACGCCGGTTTCGCTGATCATAATATCGTCCAGTGTGGTATGACCGATGCAGACAAGTTTAACCTGATCCATAGCGGGTTACGCCTTGAGGGCGATGGCAAGTTCAGAGGCAAGGCGCACATTGCTTTGCACCAGCTTGATATTTGCCTGCATGGATTCTCCACCGGAAAGCTCCTTGACTTTAGCAAGAATAAACGGAGTGCTGTCTTTGCCGTGGACGCCTGCCGCCTCCGCTTCGTGAACTGCGCGTTCAATAATAGGATTGATGGTATTCTCCGGTACCTCAAATTCCTTTTCGATGGGATTGCAGAGCATCATGCCGCTTTCAATTCCCAGTGCTTCCTGCGCACGGTAGATATCGACCATCTGCTGAACAGTATCAATACGGTAATCCACCCTATAAGGGCTAGTGGAGGAGTAGAATGCGGGGAGAATATCGGTTCTCCAGCCGAAAACACCTACCCCCTTGGTTTCCAGATATTCCAGTGTCTTAGGAAGATCGAGGATTGCCTTGGAGCCGGCGGAAACAACGATGCAGCGGGTCTTGCCCAGTTCGTCCAAGTCGGCGGAGATATCAAAGGTCTCCGATGCGCCGCGGTGTACGCCGCCCAAACCGCCGGTACAGAAAATATCAATGCCGACCATGCGGGCAACCAGCACGACCAACGCACTGGTGGAGGCTCCGTTCAAACCCAGCCCCAGCATGGCTGCGAGATCACGACGGGAGGCTTTGGGGCATTCTTTACAGTGACTGCCCATATATTCGACCTGTTCATCGCTCATACCAACGATAATCTTGCCGTGGAGAATACCGATAGTTGCGGGAACGACGCCCATGGAGCGGGCAATCTGCGCCAGGCTGTGTGCCATCTTTACATTTTCAGGGTAAGGGAATCCCTGCGCAACAATGGTGGTTTCCATGGCGATGATGGGCTTGTTATGGTCAAGAGCATCTTGCACCTCAGGAGAGATCTCAATGTACTTTTTCAGTGCGGACATATCCATTTTCTTGTTCTCCTTTTCTTTTATATCAAGTCATTTGCGGGCTTTTTAATGCGCGTGGTGACTTTTTTCCATATTTTTTTTACTTTCTCGGCAATGCCGAAGTTTTTGACAGTGATAAGCATGATGATAATACCCATCAGGATATCGGTCATGGATTTAGGAACTCCGCCGAACATTTCCACAGTGATGGAGCCGCTGTTCAATGCACCCATAAAGAGGGAAGCGAACGGTACCAACAGAGGGTTATTGTTGGCAAGCAGCGAGATAACAATGCCATCAAAACCGAATCCCTCCACAGAGCCGATGAGGAAGCGATGATAGATTCCCAGCGTTTCCATGGCGCCGCCCAAGCCGGCCAGCATACCACACAGAAGGAAGGTAAGCAGCTTGCCGCTGCTGACATTCAAGCCGGAGAAGCGGGAGAACCGTTCATTCATACCAATGATGCGTGTTTCATAGCCCTTTAGCGTATAGCGGCAGAACAGGGCGATGGCAACACAGGCGACCAACCCGATAATGAGAGATGTGGTGACCTGTGAATTGGGTATGATGCGGGTAAGATGTGCATTCTGCGAGATATAGGCGGTGGAACCAGCCGAGGCAAGGCTGCCTCCCTCATTAAAAGGATAGCGTGTGAGATATTCGGTGAAAAGGCTGGCGATGTAATTAAGCATGAGGGTGACAACGATAATGTTGACATTAAAGCGGATCATGATAAGGCCGGCGATGAGCGACCACAAAGCACCTGCTGCCATGGCGGCAAGACAGCACAGCGGAATGAGAAGCCAGCCGGGGAGGTGTGGGAAGGTGAACCCTACCCACGCCGAGGCGAAGGCACCGATAAGCAGTTGTCCTTCGGCACCGCAGTTGAATACGCCTGCCCGCGAGGAAACAAGAAATGCCAGTGCAGTAAACATGAGCGGAATAGACCAGCGGATAGAGCGGGCAATGTTATAGGAATCAGAGAAGATCCCTTTCCACAGGGAACTGTAAACTGCCCCAACGGATTTGCCGGTTGCGACCAAAATAATGGCATTGAGTAAAAATGCCGCCAAAATAATAAGCAGGACGCGGGCAAGACCGCCGGCTTTTTTTCCAAGCTGGCTTTTGGTCAGTTTCATACAGCTTCCTCCTTTTCTTTGCCGAACATCAGCCGGCCAATCTTTTTTTCATCGGCTTCGGCACCGGTCATTTCTCCGGTTTTTTCACCCTCAAACATGACTAAAATGCGGTCGCTGAGCTTCATAACCTCGTCCAGATCAGCGGAGATAAGAAGTACGGCATTCCCCTCATCTCTGGTATTTAACAGCATAGAGTGAATATACTCGCTGGCACCGATATCTACGCCTCTGGTGGGCTGGCAGGCAATAACAAGCTGAGGAGAAACAGAAAGTTCCCGTGCTACAATTACCTTTTGCATATTGCCGCCGGAAAGATTCTGGCAAAGCTCGTCAGCGCCGGAGGCCTTGACCTTGTACTGTCCGATCAGATCTTCGGCAAGTGCCTTTGCCTTATCCCAGCGAATGATCCCGCGGCGCAGAATCGGTTCCTGATCGCGGCGGTTGATCATGATATTATCAGTAATAGAGCAGCCCAACGCCAATCCCTCGGTCATTCGCTCCTGAGGGATAAACGCCAGCCCTTTTTCAATGCGGGCATTAACCGATGCCTTTGTTACATCGGTGCCGCAGATTTCCACGCTGCCCTGCATAGCACGGCGGATACCGAGAATACACTCGGAAAGTTCGGTCTGACCATTGCCCTCCACGCCGGCAATGCCGAGGATCTCACCGCGGCGCAATTCGAAAGAAAGCCCATTGACCTCGGCTTTGTTTCGGTCGCCGATTACGGTAAGGTCTTTCACCTTGAGGACAGGCTCGCCCAGCGCAATCTGCTCACGCTCCATGCCTGCAAGCTGGCGCCCGATCATCATTTGCGCCAGTTCCTCCGGTGTAACATCGTTCTTATTGACCGTTCCCACTGTTTTGCCGGCACGCAGCACAGTGATGCGGTCGGAGATCGCCATGACCTCCTTTAGTTTATGTGAAATAAAGATCACGGTGTGCCCGCGTTCTTTCAGTTTGCGAATGGAGACGAATAATTCCTCGGTTTCCTGAGGGGTGAGTACGGCGGTAGGTTCGTCCAAAATAATAAGCTTGGCGCCGCGGTAAAGTGTTTTGACGATTTCCACACGCTGCATCATGCCTACGGAGAGATCCCGTACAACAGCGTCCAACGGGACATCAAAATCCATATCCGCAAGAGTTTCCTCCAACCGTTTTTGCAGCTTGCGCTTATCCCAAATGGGACTTTTGGAGGGCTTGCAGCCCAAAACGATATTCTCCCCGACGGTGAGGGAAGGAGATAGCATAAAATGCTGGTGAACCATACCGATTCCCAAAGCCATGGTCTCACGGGGGGAGGTGAGGTGCAGTGACTCACCCCGATAGAGGATCTCGCCATCGTCCATGCGGTGCATACCGTACAGACAGTTCATAAGCGTTGACTTACCGGCGCCGTTTTCACCAATCAGGGCATGGACTTCACCTTTTTTTACCCCGAAGCTGATGTGGTCATTGGCCAGCATGGTCCCAAATTTCTTTGTCACATTTCGGAATTCCAATTCGTATTCCTGCATAGTGGTCTCCCTGTTCAATAGACTTAAATGGCGATTATGTATTCCAATGGGGGTCGGGGGGGGGGGGGGGGGCGCCCCCCCCCCCCCCCCCAAAAAAAAAAAAAACGGGGGGTGGTTTTTTTTTATAGGGTTAGCAAAAAGAGTGTTTGTTTTTGGGGTGGTTAGAAACCCCCCCCC
>USBC01000035.1 GCA_900552845.1 uncultured Oscillospiraceae bacterium
GGAGGGTGCCAAGGTGCTTGCCTGCGTCGAGCTTTGCCCCTATTCCAACGGGCTCAACCGCAATATTGTCCAGTGCCTCAACGATTATGATATTCCGCTCTACCTCAGCCACACCATTACCGATATCATCGGAAAAGAACGGGTCGAGCAGGTTGTCATCAGCCGTGTTGACGAAAGCCGCCGTCCCATTCCGGGCACCGAGCAGGTCTTCGACTGTGATACCGTCCTGCTCTCGGTCGGCCTTATTCCGGAAAATGAATTGACCCGCGCAGCAGGGATCACCATGGACCGCCGCACCAACGGCGCCGTCGTTTACGAGAACATGGAGACCATGGCTCCCGGCATCTTTGCCTGCGGCAATGTCGTCCATGTCCATGATCTGGTGGATTTCGTTTCTGCCGAAAGCGAAAAGGCGGGTGCTGCCGCCGCGCGCTACGCTTTGGGCGAGGAGATCTCCGGACGCTGCATTGAGCTGAAAAACGGAACTGCCGTCAATTACACCGTCCCGCAGCATATCCGCACAGAGGGTGTCGAAAAGCTCTGTGAAGTGTTCTTCCGCGTTAATAATGTTTATCGTGACCGCGTCATCACCGTGACCGATGAAGCCGGTGCCCTGCTTTGCCGCTTCCCGCGGGAGCACATGGCGCCCGGCGAAATGGAAAAGATCGCGCTGCCCCGTGCCATCTTGGAAAAGGCAGTCGGTGCCATCACTGTCTCGGTCATCGCAAAGGAGGAGGTCGTCCAATGAAACAGCAGCTTATCTGCATCGTCTGTCCCAAGGGCTGCCATCTCACCGCCGAGCAGACGGCTGAGGGCTGGCAGATTTCCGGCTTCGGCTGCCCGCGCGGGCAGCAGTACGGCATTGCGGAGATGACCAACCCCACCCGGGTCGTTACCTCCACCGTCCGCATCACCGGCGGCATTCACCCCCGCCTGCCGGTCAAAACCGACGGTGCCCTGCCCCGCCCGCTGGTGCGGGAGGCCGTCCGTTTGCTGGATACCGTTGAAGTTTCCGCCCCCGTTCGCTGCGGTCAGGTCATTCTGGAAAATATCGGCGGCACCGGCATCAATTTTGTTGCCAGTCGGGATATGTAATTTTTCCACAAACGGAGAGAAACCAATTCTCTCCGTTTTTGTTATAAAAATGTCAGCCAAACTAAGATTTCGTTAATTTATATAAATTAGAAGCCTTCTTTTTGTTATGCCGATGGCTTATTACAGTTTTGATATGAATTTTACCATAAATTAAATAGATTAGGTATTGCACTTGAGGTCGAAAATGTACTATAATACCAAAGTAAACGTTTAATGGGTTATAAGGCATTATTCCCATTATCCGACTATCGCACAATTCCCTTGGAAACCAAAAACCACAGGAGGGATCGCCATGAACAAAAGTGTAAAGTTTACCGAAACGGTACTGCGTGACGCCAACCAGTCGCTCATCGCCACCCGTATGGCATTCGATGAATTCGAGCCGATTTTGAGCGAATTGGATAATGCCGGGTACTATTCGCTGGAGTGCTGGGGCGGCGCTACCTTTGATAGCTGCCTGCGCTACCTGAACGAAGACCCGTGGGAGCGGCTGCGCAAGATCAAGAAAGCCTGCCCCAAGACCCCGCTGCAGATGCTGCTGCGCGGTCAGAACCTGCTGGGCTATAAGCATTACCCCGATGATGTGGTTCGTATGTTTGTCCGCAAGTCGGTCGAAAACGGCATTGACATTATCCGCATCTTCGATGCCCTCAACGATATCCGCAATATCGAGGTTGCCGTGGACGAGACCCTGAAGTGCGGTGCGCACGCCTCCGGCTGCATCTGCTATACCATCAGCCCCATTCACAATCTCGAAAGCTATGTCAAGCTCGCCAAGGAGATCGAGGCGCTGGGCGTTCAGTCCATCTGCGTCAAGGATATGGCGGGCATCATGAGCCCCAAGGAGGCATTTGACCTGGTCACCGCCCTCAAGAAGGAGATCAAGGTCCCCATCGTTATCCACACCCACAATACCACGGGTCTGGGTCCCATGACGCTGATGAAGGCTGTAGAAGCCGGCGCCGATGTCATTGATACCGCCATCTCCTGCTTCTCCGGCGGCACCAGCCAGCCCCCCACGGAAACTCTCGTTTATGCCCTGCGTGAAATGGGCTACGAGATCTCCGTTAAAGAAGATGTCGCCAAGAAGATCAACGACTTCTTCAAGCCCGTTCGTGCCAAGTATCTCGCAAACGGCCTTTTGAACCCCGTTGTAATGGGTAACGCCACCGATGCACTCATCTATCAGGTGCCGGGCGGCATGCTCTCCAACCTGGTTGCACAGCTCACCGCGCAAAAGGCGCTGGATAAGCTGGACGCCGTTCTGCTGGAGGTACCGAAGGTACGCAAGGATCTCGGTTATCCTCCGCTCGTTACGCCCATGAGCCAGATGGTCGGTGTTCAGGCCACGGTAAATGTGCTGACCGGCGGACGCTATAAGAATGTTTCCAAGGAAATCAAAGCCTACGTTAAAGGCGAGTATGGCCGCGCTCCGGGCAAAATCGACCCCGAAGTGCAGAAGCTGGTGCTGGGCAACGAAAAACCCATTACCCAGCGCTATGCCGACCTGCTGGAGCCCGGCTTTGAGAAAGCCAAGCAGGAGCTGGGCGATCGCGCCCACAGCGACGAGGACGTTCTCTCCTACATTGCATTCCCTGCGCAGGCGGAGGCTTTCTTTGAGAAGCGTGACCGCAAAGAGGACGATAACGAAATTCACTTTTCTATCCGTGAGGTAAAATAAAAGAAGAAGGAGGTAAAGACTGATGTTAGTACAAATGCTGACTGATCGTGTTGCACAGGGCGGCAGCTATAACCTGACCTTTGGCGAATCCCTTACCATGTCCGGTATCGGTATTCTGGTTGTGTTTATGGAGTTGATCATTCTGGCTCTCATCGTTATGCTGATGGGTAAGATCATTCCCAAACTGACCGGAAAAAAAGGTAACGCGGCACCCGCTGCTAAAGCCGCTCCCGCTGCTGCGCCTGCTCCTAAGGCTGCTGCACCGGCGGCTGCCGTGCGTACTCTCGTTGCCGGCTACAATGTTCTGAAGCCCGTTCTGGCTCTGTGCGGCGTTGATGAGCCCACCGCTGCGATGGTTATGGCGATTACCGCCGATAAGCTGGGAACCCAGCCTTCCGAGCTGTCTTTCCGTGCGATCCGCGCCATCGAACTGCCAAAGGATCTGGGTGGCTTGAAGCCCGAGGAGGCTGCCGAGCTGGTTTCCAAGTGCGCTGCCGAAAACGGCTTCACGCTGGATACCGTCACCATCAAATCCATCAAAGCTTGCTGATTATTTAGAGGAGGAAAAACCAAAATGGCAAAGTATGTTGTTACTCTCAACGGAAAAAACTATGAGGTTGAAGTTGAGAAGAATACTGCTAAGATCACCAATACCACCGCGGCTGCCGCACCTGCTGCTCCCGCTCCCAAGGCTGCTCCTGCTCCCGCACCTGTAGCCGCTCCCGCCCCCGCTCCTGCTCCCGCTCCTGTAGCGGTTGCTCCCGCCGGCGGCTCCAATGTTATCGCCCCCATGCCCGGCACCGTACTTAATGTGGTAGCTCCTGTCGGCACCGCTGTTAAAGCCGGCGATGTCATTTTGATTCTGGAGGCTATGAAGATGGAAAACGATATCGTTGCTCCCTGCGATGGTACCGTTGCTTCCGTTGCTGCCAAGGGCACTTCTGTTAACACCGATGATGTTCTGGCTACTCTTTCTTGATAGAGGGAGGACAAACTAAATGGACTTTTTTGGAATTATCGGCGAGACCTTTGCTCGCTCCGGCTTTGCTAATCTGAGCTGGCAGCAGGGTGTCATGCTGCTCATCTCCTTTGTGCTGCTGTACTGCGCCATCGTTAAGGGATTTGAGCCGCTGCTGCTGCTGCCCATCGCTTTCGGTATGATGCTTGCCAACCTGCCCGATACCGGCATCATGAAAGATGCCACCGAAGCTGCCACCCTTGCGGTGCAGAATGCTTCGGCAGCCCTTGCCGCCGATCCCACCAATCCGGAACTTGTCACCGCACTGGCAAAAGCCCAATCCGAGCTGGCAAGCGTTCATTGGTATGATTCCGGCGTACTTAAGATCATTCACCGCGGCGTTAAGTCTTCCATCTTCCCCTGCCTCATCTTCATGGGCGTAGGCGCGATGACCGACTTCGGACCTCTGCTGGCGAACCCCGTTTCCCTGCTGCTCGGTGCTGCCGCCCAGCTGGGTATCTATGTTGCCTTTATCTTTGCCAATGCCATTACAGTCGGCGGCGAGCACCTGTTCACCGCTGCTCAGGCTGCGGCTATCGGTATCATCGGCGGCGCCGATGGTCCTACCGCAATCTTTGTTACCAATAAGCTGGCTCCCGAGCTTCTTTCTGCCATCGCAGTAGCTGCCTACTCCTACATGGCACTGATCCCGCTGATCCAGCCCCCCATCATGAAGGCTCTGACCACCAAGAAAGAGCGCGTCATCAAGATGGGTCAGCTGCGCAAGGTCTCCAAGGCGGAGAAGGTCATCTTCCCCATCATCGTTTCCTGCGTAGTCATCATGCTTATCCCCGATACTGCCGCTTTGATCGGTATGCTGATGCTGGGTAACCTCTTCCGCGAGGCAGGCTGCGTCGAGCGCCTTTCCGACACTGCCCAAAACGCCCTGTGCAACATCGTTACCATCATGCTGGGTACCACCGTTGGCGCTACCGCCGATGGACAGACCTTCCTTTCCCTGCAGACCATTGGTATTGTTATCATGGGTCTGGCTGCCTTCTGCTTCTCCACCGCCGGTGGTGTTCTGCTGGGCAAGCTTCTGTGCGTTATTACCGGCGGCAAGATCAATCCTTTGATCGGTTCTGCCGGCGTATCTGCCGTTCCTATGGCTGCCCGTGTTTCTCAGGTCGAGGGTCGTAAGTATAACCCCACCAACTTCCTGCTGATGCACGCCATGGGCCCCAATGTAGCCGGTGTTATCGGTTCTGCTGTTGCTGCCGGTTTCCTGCTGCTGATGTTCAAGGCCTGATTTTTGCAATAAGCACGCTTCAAAAGCCGTCCCTGCAAGGGGGCGGCTTTTCCTCTGCCCAAAGCCAGCCTTTCACTCAACCGGGCGGCACAGCTCCGCTATTGGTCGGGCTGCCCCGCTGCGCGGGGACAGCCCTCCCCCGCTGCGCTGCGCCGCCCTGCCCGCCTGCCCGTCAGTAGTTCTCCGCCCGCCGTTGAAAATAGCTTTGCGGGTGACTGCAAACAGGACATACCTGCGGGGCAGTCGTACCCACGGCAATATGCCCGCAGTTCCGGCAGATCCAAACTGTCGTTTCCTCCTCGCTTCGGAACACCTTTCCCTCCCGCACGGCGCGCTCCAGCGTCAGGAACCGCTGCTCATGGCTCTGCTCAATCGCCGCCACCCCGCTAAACAGCCGCGCAATATTCGCAAAGCCCTCCTCCTCAGCAGTCTTGGCAAAATCCGCATACATCTCCGTCCACTCAAAATGCTCTCCCTCAGCAGCATTTTTCAGGTTCTCCGCCGTGGCGCCTATCCCGTCGTTCAGCAGCTTAAACCATATCTTTGCGTGCTGCTCCTCATTTATCGCCGTAATGCGAAAAATCTCCGCAATCTGATTGTATCCCTCCTCCTCTGCTTTGTTGGCATAGTAGCTGTACTTGTTCCGCGCCTGCGATTCCCCCGCAAATGCCGTCCGCAGGTTTTCCTCGGTGCGGGTACCCCGCAGCTTCTCCATCATGTTTTCCATAAAAAGACCTCCTGCCGTAAGTAAGATACTTTCATCTTTGGCAGAAGGTCCTCTTTTATTCACTTTCCGGAATTTGCACAACGCCCTGTCGGACGGCACATCTTCGCTCCCCTCGGGGCTCCCTCCGGTCGCCCCTCGCATGCTCCGCTGCGCCGTCCTCTTTGGCTTCCTGCCGGCTTAGTATTCCCGCAGCAGCGCAACCACCTTACCCAAAATCAGCACTGAATCCACAATGATCGGCTCCATGGTGCTGTTCTCCGGCTGCAGACGGTAATGCCCGTTCTCCTTGTAGAAGCGCTTGACCGTCGCCTCGTCCTCCACCAGCGCTACTACAATCTCACCGTTGCGTGCGGCAGGTGTGCGGTGAACGATGATAATATCCCCGCTCAGAATACCCGCCTCGATCATGGAATCGCCGCGGACGCGCAGTGCAAACAGCTCATTGGCAGGGTATCTCCCGCCCTGATAGGGCACATATCCCTCTATGTCCTCCACCGCCAGAATGGGCTGACCGGCAGTAACCACGCCCAGCAGCGGCACACGGGCGCTCTGCTGCTGCGGCAGAGAAATGGCGCGGTTCATCTTGTCGCCTTTCTCAATATAACCGGCGGTTGCCAGCTCGGTCAGGTATTTATGAACGGTAGAGGTGGATTTGATCTGCAGGGCAGCGCCGATCTCCCGCACCGTTGGCGGGATACTGCTCTCTCTTTGTGTCAGATATTCCAGCACTTGTCGTGCCTTCTGGCTGATTTCCGGCATGACTTTCTCCCCCTTTTTCAGTTCTGTCACCAGTATAGCACATATGTTCTTAAATTGCAAACATTTGTTTTGCATTTCTGTCATTTTCTTTCCAGCCCGTTATCCGTAAAAAAAGAGGCAGTCTCACTGCCCCTTTCTCATAATATCCCGCAAAAACGGAATCATAAGCACCGCATCTGCCGCCACCCATGCCGCCGGGTCTGCCGCACACAGTGCATAAAAGGCAAGCCGCGGCGCTGCAGCGCTCACCTCGCCGCCCGCCAGCAGCGCCGGCAGCAAAAGGCACACCGCCACACGGGCAGCCAGCTCTGCGGTTCCTGCCGCTAAAATAAACCGCGACTCGCCAATTCCCTGCACACAGTTGCGCACCACAAAAATAAATCCGAGGAACAGATACATCGCAAGGTCTACATACAGATAGGTATTGCCGTAGCGAATGGTCTCTGCCGTGATCTTGTCGGTACTCAAAAAAATCCTCAGGTAGCTGCCGCCGACCGAAAGCCCCAGTCCCAGCAGGATCGAAAGTCCCGCCAAAGCCGAAACCATCAATAGTGCCTGCACCGTCCCCTTTTGGATCCGCTCCGGCTGTCCCGCACCCCTGTTCTGCGCCGTATAGCTGGTCATTGCCGCTCCCAGTCCGTTCAGCGGGGTCATCAGCAGGCTATTCAGCTTATTTGCCGCTCCAAAGCCGTTCTGTGCCGCATGGGAAACCATCTCGCCGTCCAGAATATCAAACTTCACCACCACGCTCTGCATCACAATGATTCCGATGGCAAGCACTGAAAACTGCAGTCCCAGCGGAAGCCCCTGGCTCAGATGCCGCCTGATATCTCTCTTGGTCATCTGCCAGTCCTCCCGCTGCAGCCGCAGCTTGGGATACTTCACGAAGGCATAAACAAAGCACCCCGCCGTGCTGATCAGCTGCGCTGCCACGGTGGCGATCGCCGCACCTGCCACTCCCCAGCGGAAGGTCACGATAAACATCAGATCCAACCCGATATTGAGAACGGTGGAAAAAAGCAGGAACAAAAGCGGCGTCACCGAATCTCCCATGCTGCGCAGAAAGGAGCAGATAAAATTGTAGAAAAGCTGTGCGCCGATTCCCGCGAAGATAATGGCGCAGTAGGTATAGGCAGCGCGATACACCTCCGGGCTGTCCGGCGTCACATTGATCCACGCCAGCATGGGGCGCAGCAGCAAAAGTGCCAGCCCCGTCAGCACTGCGGTCAGCATCGCCGAAAGGACGATCTGTGTCGCCAGCGAGCGCCGCACGCCGGCATCGTCCCGCGCACCCACCTCCGCCGCCGTCACCACGCAAAAGCCCGCGCTGACGCCGAAGGCAAACTGCAAAAAGATAAAGATGATCGAGGTGGTATCGTTCACCCCCGCCACCTCGCCGGCGGTCAGCGTCTGCCCCACTATGGCAGCGTCGCTGATGGTATACACCTGCTGCAGCAGATAGCTGATTATAATCGGAAAGGCAAATGCCAGAATCGTTTTCCACGGCACACCCTCGGTCAGGTCTCTGGGGTGGAAAAAATTTCGCAAAGCAAATTGTGAAGTTCTTTTCTCGTTCATCTCATTGCACCATGCCGTTCTGCGGCTCTCTTCATTTCAGTTCTGTTCTTTCCAACAAATTAGTCATTATAGCCACGCCGCTCGCCTCTGTCAAGCCTTGATTTTCATATATTTCGCTATAAGACAATCGAATAATTTTGTTCAATTTTACTCACTTTTGTTTTTTGCCCCGCACCCTGCCCTTTGTTCATTATTTTGTGTTAATTTTCAGCAAAAAGTTTCACTTATTGTTCATAAACGCTTTACAACTTTTCCCTTATGATGCTCTATAATAAAATCACAGCAAGGGAGTAACGAACCCGGGCTGAAACCTCCTCAAAAACCCCCTCAGATTACAGTCAAAACATTAACCTCTCTCTTACCTCTATCACACAATTGTCACAAGCGAAAAGCCGTCGCAGCAGTGCGACGGCTTTTCGTTTTATGCTCCGCTCCCGCCCGAAAGGGAAAATCTCTCCGGCGGCAGCTTTTCCTATCCCCGTTGGATCAAATAGATCGCCAGTGCCACCTGCACCGCAAAGATTGCCGGTACGCCCAAACGGAACAGGTTATGCAGCGTCTTGTGTCGGAACACCCGCATTCCGCAGAACACTCCCACCGAGCCGCCTGCTGCTGCCGTCAGCATCAGTGTCCGCTCACGGATCCGCCAGCGCTCGTGCTTCGCCTTGTATTTATCAATCCCCATCATCACAAATCCGGCTATATTCATTACAATCAGATAGCACACCAGCCAGAATACCGGCTTTTTCACCCATTCGCTCCACGGCATTGCGTCGCCCTCCTTCTGTGTTTCCGCTCCATTATACACCCTCTCCCCTCCTTTCGCCACCCCTTGTTTTGTTTGACACAATATGACCGATGATGTAAAATAGATACGAACCCACCACTCCTTGTGAAAGGCGGTATATCTGTGAAAAAGCTCTTGCGTTTTTTTATCAGCCGGCTGTTTTGGTTTTCACTGCTTATTGTCGTGCAGATTGCCATTCTTGTCGTCATTCTGCTCAATCTCAGCAGCTATTCCAATTACATTTATGCCGCCTTTGTGCTGCTCAGTCTTGCCATTGTTATCTGGCTGGTCGCCAAGGACGATAACCCCTCCTACAAAATCACATGGATCATTCTTATCATGACCCTGCCGGTCTTAGGCGGCTTTTTCTACCTTAAATTCGGCAATAAGACGATCCCCAGCCGCTACCGCGAAAAGTCAGAGGCACACCGTCGGTCTCACGCTGCCCTCTATACCGAGGAGGCAGGCGATACCGCGGCACTTATGGAAGCCTACCCCAAATTCAGCGTCCAGACCGATTATATTCGGCGGATTTCCGGCTATCCAGCATATACCGGCACGCAGGTGGAATACGCCCCTTTGGGCGAGGATTTTTTCCGTATGCTGTGCGAGGAGCTGCCCCGTGCGCAAAAATTCATCTTCCTCGAATATTTCATCATCGAAAAGGGTCTCATGTGGGATACCATTCTGAAGCTCCTCAAGGAACGTGCTGCCGCCGGCGTCGAGGTCTGCCTCATCTACGATGACTTCGGCTGTATCCGCCGTCTTTCCGCTTCCTATCCGCGGGAGCTTGCCGCCTACAACATCAAGGCAATCCCCTTCAATCCCCTGCGTCCCAGTATGGACCCCAGCCTGAACTATCGCGATCACCGCAAGATCTGCGTGATCGACGGCAGGATCGCCTTCACCGGCGGCGTCAATTTCGCCGATGAATACATCAATGAGGTGGAGCGCTTCGGGCACTGGAAGGATACCGCCATACTGCTGCGCGGCACCGCCGTCCGCAGCATGACCCGTATGTTCCTTCAGCACTGGACCCTCCATGTCAAAAATGACGCTCTTAGAAACCCTGAGGCGGAATATCTCCCATCCCTGCCCGTCCCTGCGCAGGGCTTCGTCCAGCCTTTCCCCGATACTCCGCTGGATCATTTTAATGTTGCGGAAAATGCCTATCAACACCTCATTCAGCGCAGCAGCCGCTACGTCTACATCACCACCCCCTACCTCATTCTGGATAACGAGTTTATCACTACCCTGAAAACGGCAGCGGAAAGCGGCGTTGATGTCCGTATCATCACCCCCTCCCACCCCGATAAATGGTACGTTCACATGGTCAGCCGCTCCTACTACCAAACTCTGATTCAAAGCGGTGTTAAGATCTATGAATACCAGCCCGGCTTTATCCATGCAAAAATGGCTATCTGTGATGACGACGCTGCCATGGTCGGCACCGCCAACCTTGATTACCGCAGTCTGTATCTCCATTATGAAAATGCTGTGCTGCTCTTTCAAACGCCGGTCATCAGCGATATCAAAAAGGATTTTGAAAAAACGCTGGAAAAAAGCCGCCTCATCACCATCGAGGAGCTTCGCAGCAAGCTGCGCGGCACCAGTGTGCTGTGCGCGCTGCTAAAGCTGCTTGCCCCTCTTATGTGATTCATCGGCGCCCATCCCTCATCGGCGGGACGCCTCCATTCTCCCTCGGCTCCCCGTCCCTGCGGGACGGAAAGCCTCCCCCATTCCGGCGCCCCGCCTGCCCCTCATCAAGCCGCAAAAAAGAGACCCCTCGCAGGGTCTCTTTTCTTCTGTCCTTGCTTGACTGCAAAGGTAAATTTCATCGTTGCGCTTGCGGTTTTCCTCCGCTCTTACAGCTCCGCAATATCGCTATCGCTGCCGCCGTTCTCCTCCTGCGGCGTCTCCGGCTGCTCCGGCACCGTATGCTGCATGTCATGCTCCGCCGCAGAGAAATCCTCTGTCGCCGGCTCCTCGGCGGGCGCAGGCACGCTCATGCCCTGCTCCGTGCGGGCACGGTAGTAGTCCTCCGGCGCCACATCGTCAATGATAAGCTTATCGGGGTCGGAAACGTCCAGTTTATCCTGATCCAGCAGATAATCCTCAAAAAGATACCGTGCCATCATGGTGGAAGCCACTGTCACATAAGGGATCACATAGAAAAGCGGGATCACCAGGCAGCACAGCAAATACCACGGGAGGAAGGAAAGGTAGAAGCCAACGATCTTCCACCGGCGGCCCTTTGTCACCGCCACCGAAAGCTTGGTTGCCTCCTTCACGGTATAATAGTAACGGTCGCACAGCAGCAGCTCCGCCACAAAGTAGCGCGCCGAAAACCACCAGGTAAAGGGCAGGGCTACCAGCATCAGCAAGCTGCCGATGACCACCAGCGGCACGCCGGCAGCACGGTTTTCCCACAGGTTCATCTTACCCACCGTCACCATCACCGTCGGGATCGCCTCCAGTGCCAACGCAAACAGCCCCGTCTTGATCGCCACCGAGATCCTCAAGCCCACGCTGCGGTACCATGCGGCGTTATCAAACGCCCAAAACAGTTCTCCAATGGAATTGCTGCGCCCGTCGGAAAGCTCCAGCGCCCAGTTGGTCACGCCCAGTGCCAACGGTGCCATAATGCACAGCCGCACCAGTGAAAGCAGCAGGCTCAGCAGAACCTCGTACCATGTCGCACCGGTTCCCTCCGCCAGCCATTCGGTGTAGCCGTCCCGCAGCAGGTCGATGCTGATTTCCACCCGCCGGAAGCCAAAGGCGGAAAAGATGGCATTATCCAGCGCTGTCAGCACTGCGCCTACCGCCACCATAATAACAAGGATTAAAATGGCACGGCCCCAGTTATTTCTCAGGCACTTTTTTGCATTGAATTTTATTGCTCTATTCAAGCTCATCGTTTATCGTCCTTTCTCATCGGTCTCGGCAGGGCAGGCGGTAGGTGCGCCGTGCGGCAGAATTCCCGCCACCTCCATCAAATGATCGTTCTGCCAGATCTGCGGATTGATAAAGCAGGTAAATCCCCGCCCGCCGCCGGTTTTCCAGAACTGCAGCGGCTGACGCGGCAGCCCCAGCGTAGACATCAGCGTAGCGATCACGCCGCCATGCGTCACTACCGCCGCTTCAAAGACCTCGTTTTGCACCATATAGTCGATCATTGCGGCAACTGCCGCCTGTATCCGGATCAGGAATTCCTCGCCGCTTTCGCCCTCAGGCGGCTTCTCGGTGTGAGAGTTCGCCAGCCAGCGGCAGAAGGCAGGGTCGTCCTTCAGCTCCTCCAGCGTTTTCCCCTCGTAGGCGCCAAAATCCATCTCCGCCAGCTCGTCCACCACCATCAGACGGCTTTGCGGATACAGAAAATCCGCCGTTTGTAAGCAGTGCGGCAGCGGACTGCTGAATACCACCTCCACCGGCGGATAGTCATACTCCCGCTGCAGACGCAGCAATTCACCGATGCCCTCGGCGGAAAGCTCGGAGCCGGTTCGCCGCCCCATATAAATGCCCTGTCGCTGAAGCTCGGTTGCGCCGTGGCGTATAAAGTGCAGCACATAGTTTTTCATGCCTGCTCCTCCTCTTTTCCTTTCCCCGCCATAAGGACACGCAGCACTGGGCTGCCTGTCCGGCAAAGGAGCCATGCCGATTTCTCGATGGTATTATAGCATATTCTTGTCATAAAAGAAACTCCCCATTATTACTTATTACAAATTTTCAGGTCAATTATGATTGGTTTTTACAAACTTTAAAGAATATTCCATTTCTTCGACATTTTTAGTTTACAAATCCCCCTTTCCCCATTATAATGAATTATACTGTCTGTAATAATGTAGGATTTGAGGTGTACGCGGTGGCTGCGGAGTTTTCCCGTTTACTTACCCTGTTAAGAAAAGAAAAAGGCATCAGCCAAAAAAGTGCTGCACAGCAGCTTGGGGTGTCTCAGGCTCTGCTTTCCCATTACGAAAACGGTATTCGGGAATGCGGGCTTGATTTTTTGGTGCGCGCTGCCGATTTCTACGGTGTCTCCTGCGACTATATTTTAGGGCGCACACCGGACCGCAACGGGCTTACCCTCACCATTGATGAGCTGCCGGGAAGTGATGCCGCAGGTAAGGAAAACAGCTACCGCAGCGGTGTGCAGTGTACCCTCAATAAAAAGCTCATCACCAATTCCCTTAATATTATCTTTGACCTTTTAAACCGCAGCGGCAGCCGCTCTCTTGTCACCGAGATCAGCGACTTTCTCATGCTTTCGGTCTATCGGGCGTTCCGCATTCTGCACGGCGCCAATGAGAAAAACCAGCCTGCCATGTTTAAGCTGAACCGCCTGACGGCGCACCCCTATTCCTCTGCAATGATGCAGGTCTGTCAGGCAAATGCCGAGCAGATTGCTGCCGGAAAACCAGCCGAAGGCATGGATCCCATCACCCACCCGGATGCACTGGCGCTCTCCACCGAGAGTCTGAGCCGCGATTATCCGCTGTTCGCCACCTCGCTGCTCAACCTTGTCACCAATGCCGAAAAGCGGGTGCTTGCCGCCCATTCCACCCCCGATCACAAGTAAAAGCGCTCTGCTTCTTCCCTCCGTCCGCTATGGACGGAGGTTTTTTGCTCTATTTGCCCTGTGCTGCGGGCTGGCCTACGGGGGAGCCGCGGCACCCCGCTGGGGTGCCGATCCGCGCCCCCGTTGGGGGCGCGGATCGCCGGGCATCGTCCGGCGGCGGCGGCCGCCCCGGGTGAGCCAAGCCGGGGGTAGCAAGGCAAAAACGCCCCCCCCGAACGGCAAAACCCCCGAGCGTAGCGAGC
>USBC01000036.1 GCA_900552845.1 uncultured Oscillospiraceae bacterium
CGCCTACACCGGTGTGATCTTAGAGACCAAGCGTGAGGCAGCGGACGGAACCGAAACACCCTCAGGAGACTCCTCGTTCCCCACACTGGGCAGCACCAACTACGCCAAGGTGAAAGCCATTATCCTCAAGTATCTGGGCATAAGCGAAAACAATATCTATGATATGGATATTAAGCTGGAGCTCGAGGACGGTACACTTGTCTACGAGGTCGAGTTTAAATCCGACCATATCGAGTACAGCTTCAAGATCAATGCGGCAACCGGCGTGGTCCTTGAATACGAGGCAGAACGGGACGACTGACAGAAAAGCCGCATCGATCAAATAGGATAAGGCAGCAAAAGGGGCTGCGGCAAAGTGTTCTTTGCTGCAGCCCCGATTTTTGTCAGCGGTAATCCTTCCGCTCGTTCAGGAATTTCTTTTCCTCCGGCTTAAGGTCCAGACCGATGGTCCCGCCGGGATTCATCAGGTAATCCGGATCGAAGTAATTCTTCAAAACCTTGAATACGCCGTATTCCTTTTCTCCGATGTAGCCCTCCAGCCAGGGAGCAAACATCTTGCCGATGCCGTGATGGTGGGAAATGGCGGCGCCGGACTTTTGGATCGCGTCCAGAATAGTGGTGTGGTACCGCTTGAATTCCGCCGCGTCGTTCATTTTTGTAATAAAGATAAAGTATAGATTGGCGCCCTGAGGATAGCAGTGGGACATATGGGTGGTAACAATGGTATTGGGCAGGGCGTGACATACCTCACGGACGTCCCTGTGAACCTGTGCCATATTGGACCAGTTGACGCTGCATTCCAGCGTGTCGGTGATGACGCTGAAATCCATCAGAGTATCCCGCAGGTAGGGATCGTTAAAGCGTCCCTTTTCCCAGCTTCTGGTGACGCGACCGGTCATGGGCATGGCGCCGTGCTTGCGGGCAATACGGGCAATGTTTCGGGCAACATTTTTGGAAAAGCCTTTTTCACCGTCGGTAAAGCCCAGGAACATGCAGCGTTCCATATCCTTGTAGCCGAATTTATCCAAAAGCGGTGCCAGCGGGGTTTCATCTACATTGTACAGCCGCAGCATCAGGTGGGTCTCCTCCGGATCGGAAAGACGGAAAACAGAGGAGTAGCCGCATTCGCACTGCATCATCTCTCTGGCGGCAGCCATGGCGGTCTCCCAGTTTTTGAACATATAGGAGAACCGCTTGCGGTTTTCAGGCATCCAGCGGAACACCTTCAGGGTCACCTCGGTAAGCACGCCAAAGGTTCCCTCCGAGCCCATCATGATCTGATTCAGGTCGGGACCGGTGGCTTCGCGGGGGTTGTGCGGGGTAACGATCCGTCCGATGGGGGTGGCGTACTTCTGGGAGAGCACAATATCGGCAATGGTGCCGTAATAGGTACTGTTCTGACCGGCGCCGCGGGTCACTGTCCACCCGCCCACGCTGCTGTACTCAAAGGACTGCGGGAAATGACCGCAGGTATATTGGCGCTTGGCGCCGAAGCGCTTAGGCGCGTCCTGCAGCGCCTCCTCCAAAGCGGGACCTGACATACCCGCCTGCACGGTGATGGTCTGGTCTGTTTCATTAAAGCTGATCACCTTGTTGAAGCGCAGGCGCATATCCAGCGAGATGCCGCCTTTTATCGGCTCTACACCGCGGGTCACCGAGCTGCCGCCGCCGTAAACATACAGGGGGATCTTGTGCTCGGTGGCATAGGCAACGATCTGCTCCACCTGCTCGGTGGTATCGGGATAAACCACAACATCGGGGACGCTATCCACCTGCTTATGGCGCAGCCGCAAAAGGTCATAACCGGTGCAGCCGTATGCCACCGCCAAACGCGGATAATCCTCGGTGGTGACATATTCCTCACCTACTATTTTTTTCAGCGCCTCCACATGCTCCGGCGCGATTTGGGAGGGGTGATCCGGAAGCTCGACCGGATCAAAGCCGATGTCGTCGGTGTACTGCTTAAAGTCGTCATCGGTCATGTGGAAGGTTTCCTTCATCATCTTGTACAGGGATTCCTTGGGGTATTTGAAAAACTCAGGATCTCCCCAGCGGAAAATAGAACGGTAGCTCCCCTCGGGGGCGGGAGTCAACAGCCATTTGGGCTCAAAGCCTTTATACGGTTTATTGCTCATTGAGCGTCTCTCCTTTCGGTTATTTTAATAATCGTTCTGTGAATGGGCTCCAGCCTGCCGAAGATCCTGCGGTAGGCACGGTTATAAATATCCATATAAACCCGATGGGCGTCCATTCGCGGCTCAAATACAGAGGTTTCATGCACCATATGGCGTATGGCGTCCTCATAATCACGAAAGACACCGCCCCAGATAAACGCTACCATGGAGGCGCCCAGAGAGGAGGCTTCGTGGGTCTGTATCCGCTTTACGGGAAGACCGAAAACGTCTGCGGTGATCTGACACACCACATCACTTCGCGCACCGCCCCCGGCTACAAACAGTTGGTCGATCTTCAGTCCGGAGCGTCGCTCCATATTGTGCAGGGAATGATGCAGCTCAAAGCAGATGCCCTCGATAATGGCGCGGTACAGGTGGATACGGGTGTGGTAATCGGTAAATCCGACCACCGTTCCCCGTGAGGTGGGGTTCAGGATCCCGGGCGTCCAGTAGGGCTGCAGCAGCAGACCCTCACAGCCCGGCGGAATCTCCTTGATGGCTTTGTCCAAAAGCTCCTCCGGCGAGCAGCCCAGCTTTTCCGCCGCTGCCTGCTCCGCTGCGCCAAATTCCTTTACAAACCAGGAAACCAGCCAGAAGCCGCGGTAGATCTCAATTTCGGGGTTAAACAGGTCATTGGGAACGGCGGGATACGCCGGCATGAACTGCTGCGGCTCAAAGTATTTTTTCACTGCCAGCTGGATCGTCGCCGTTGTTCCGAAGGACAGCGCCGCCTTGTTGGTTTCCACGACAGAAAGCCCCACCGTTTCACAGCCCTTATCCGAACCGGTTGCTACCAGAGGCAGCCCTGCGGGGACGCCGCTCTGCGCGGAAAAGTCCTGAGTAATATACCCCAGCACCTCCCCCGATTTTACCAGGTCGCACAGTTTCTCCTGCTCCACATCACAGATACACTTTGTCAGGGAGCTGTCCTTCTTCCAGCAGCGGTGCTTGTAGTCAAAGGGGATATGCCCGACCATGTTTGCCTCGGCGTCTAGAAGATTTCCCGTCAGCTTGTAGTTGAGATAGGTGGGAAGCACCACATATTTCGCCGTCTTTTCCCATATCTCGGGCTGGTTCTGCCGGATCCAGTTGGAAGCGGTGGCACGGTAAAGCGTTTTGGTGGCATCTTGCATTCCCGCCAGACGGAACACCCATTTTTTCCAGAACGGGAAAGGATCGCTGAAGTCAGCCTGACGCTTATCCAACCATAAAATGATATCCCGAAGTGGTTTGTTGTTCCGGTCCAGACACAGCACGGTATCCCGAATGCAGGTCAGTGTCACGGCAATGACCTGCGGCAGCAGAGAACGGCTCCGGTCGCACAGCTTTTTCGCCACATCGCAGATCTGCTCATAGTAAAAATCGGGAGTCTGCTCTGCCCAGCCGGGGTTTGCAGAGTAATAGGGCACGTCATACTTCTGCTGCTCCACATCGGCAAAGCTGCCGTCCGGACGCACCAGCAGACATCGAACGCTCTGTGTGCCGATATCAAAGGTCAGAACCAGAGGCTGTTCCATTTTTCTTTCCCTCCAATAAATCAGATGTGGCGATGATATCCACACCAAGGCCTAAAACGTTTCTGATGACAGGCTCTCCCCTGCGAACCGGTTGATCCAGACGAACCTTCCGGATCTCTCCCATTACATCAAAGATCCTGTCCTTCGGGATTTCCGCGGATACACGGACGCTCAGCACAGGCACATCGGGAAAAGTTGTCCGCACCGTGGAGCAGATGGTGCGCATGGGACGGGTCATCTCGGATATGGCAAATTCGGCGCCTCGCTTGCAGGTGTTTCCCGAAACGGTGTAGCTGCCGTCTTTTTCTTCGATCCTCATGCTGCAGCCCTTGGGGCATACGATACATACAAGCTCACGCATCTGCTTTCACCTCGATATCTAATTTGACCTGAGATTGTGTCGTTAAGCCGTACGAAGAAAAATCGATCACCAGCTTTTCCATCTCAGGCGGACGCAGGAAAGGGTATCTTCTGGAAAATACCTCTCGCCCGTCCACGGTGATTATAAACCGGCAGCCGTTCAGATCCTCCCGGCTCCGGAAATAGACCGTGGTGCTGCTGTTGTCTCCGGCAAGGTCCAGCATCTGCGGTACCGCATACAAAAGGTTGCTTCCCGCGGCAATCGGAATCTCCTGCCGCTTTTGCCTGCTGTATTTTGCAGCGTTTTCTCCGGCGGTCTCGCCGCTTTCCGAAACATAGTCTACCAGATCGTTGACGTGCAGGGCGTTCCCGCAGGAGAACACGCCGTCCACGCTGGTCATAAGCTGGGCGTTGCATTTCGGACCCTTGGTTCGGGGATCCAGCAGAACCCCAAGCCCCTCTGCCAGCTCATTTTCGGGGATCAGCCCCACGGAAAGGATCAAAGCGTCACACGCAATGATCTCCTCGGTTCCCGCAATGGGGCGCATACGCTCATCAACCTGAGAGACCTCCACGGCGGTCAGCCGGTCCTGCCCCATTACCCGAGTGACCGTATGGGAAAGGTGCAGGGGAATATCATAATCGTGCAGACACTGATGGATATTTCTTGTCAGTCCGGAGGGAGTCGGCTTCGCCTCATACACCCCTAGCACCTGCGCCCCCTCCAGGGTAAGGCGGCGCGCCATAATCAGCCCGATATCGCCGCTGCCCAGAATCACGCATTTCCTTGTGGGCAGCTCGCCCAGCAAATTGGTAAAATGCTGTGCAGTACCGGCAGTAAATACGCCGGAGGGTCTGGTGCCGTGTATGGATACCTGCTTGGCGGTACGCTCCCGGCAGCCCGTTGCCAGCACCAGCGCCCTTGTGCCTACCGTTTCCACACCGTCGCGGTTGACTAACGTTACCGCAAAGCCGTCGTCGGTCTTTTCTATTCTGGTTACAAAGGTCAGAGTCAGCGCCTGCGCTCCCGTCTCCCGAAACAGATCAATAAAGCGACCTGCATATTCGGGACCGGACAGCTTTTCCTGAAACCGGACCAGACCAAAGCCGTCGTGGATACACTGCTTCAGGATCCCGCCCAGATGGGCCTCCCGCTCAATCAGCAGGGTGCGCGCGCCGTTTTTATGTGCCGCAATAGCAGCGGCAAGTCCGGCAGGGCCGCCGCCGATGACCAGGACATCAAATGTACGCATATTGTGATTCTCCTCATTATTTTGTCGGACCGAAGGTGATGTCGGATTCCTGAGAGGACTTTTTCACCTGAGACAATGGCACGCCAAGGAAGTCCGCAATGATCTGTGTGACCAGCGGGGAACAAAAGCCGCCCTGACACCGACCCATGCCCGGCCGGATCCGTTTTTTGATGCCGTCCACCGTAGGCACGCAGATGGGAGAGCGGAGTGCGTCCAGGATCTCCCCTTTGCTGATCTCCTCACAGCGGCAGATGATCACACCATAGTCGGGATTTTCCCTGATGAGGGCACACCGGCTCTCATCGTCCATTTTGTTCAGTACGGGAGGGGCGTGGCGGATCGGATCAAAGCGCTCGTTTTTCTCCACCTTTTTTATGCCCGAAAGGTATTTCACTGCCATCTGTTCAATATCCAGCGCCACGGCGGGCGCCGTGGTCAGCCCCGGCGACTGAATGCCGGCACAATGAAGGATATTCCCCGTCCGCCTGCCCATTTCAATGATAAAATCCTCCTCAAAGGTGGGCGCGCGAATGCCGGTAAAGTATGTAATAATATCCTGCTCCGAGAGCTTGGGCATGGTGCGCTTTTGCTTTCGGAAGACGGTTTCGATGCTTTCCCTGCGCGTCTCGGTGTTTTCCTTTTCATAGGTCTCCACTGCGTCGGGACCCACCAGCAGGTTGTCATGTACGGTATGCAGGATCCCGCCGCCCTTGGAATGGGTGTTTTTGCCGGTCAGATCCTTTATCGAGGCAATGGAATGCAGATAGGCACCGACTTTTTTATCCAGAATGGAGTTGGTGCCCCGCCGGGGGTGAATGGAGAAAAAGCGATCTCCTGCCATGGCGGCAATCTCCTCGGCAAAGACGCCCGCAGCATTGATGACCAGCGTGGGATATACCGTTCCCCGGTTGGTGGTCACGCCGGTGATGCGGCCGTTTTCGACCTGCATACCCAGCACCGCCGTATTCAAAAATACCCTGACGCCGTTTTGGACGGCGTTTTCCGCATAGGCAATGGTCAAGCCGTAGGGACAGACGCAGCCGGAGGAGGGGTTTGAAATGGCAAACTTAAAATTCTCCGCCAGATTGATTTCCCGGCGCTTGAGCTCCGCACCGGAGATCAATTTCGTATCCGAAATGCCGTCCCGCTTCCGGCGGATCATGCAGTACAGGGCGATCAAGGGCTTCAGATAAGCCTTTTCAAAGCAAACATATTGTCCGACCCGTTCAAACGGGACGTCCAGCTCCCGACAGATTTGCTCATACATCTCATTGCCCTTGCGGATATAATAATGCTTTTTGGAGCCTTTGGAAAGGTCGATCCCCGGGTGAACCTCCCCGTCGTTTCTGCCCGAGGCCTGCAGTGCCAGATCGGCTTCCTTCTCTACCAGAACAATGTCCAGCTTCCATTTGGAAAGCTCGCGGGCAATGGAGGCTCCGGAGATGCCGCCGCCGATGATCAGTACATCGGGAGTCTGCCCCTCCAAAGCACTGTCGCTGATTTTCGGAAGCCGCTCCTTCTGCGGCTTCACTTCATCACACAGGATATCGTTGACCACATGGGTCGTGCTGTATTTTCGGGCAGCAAGCCCGCAAGCCTCCACGACCTCCGCCCAGGTGGAAAGGTGCCCCGTCAGCACGATGCACCCCTCCGATAAAGCGGCGGTGACTGCGCCGGAAAAGCGCTTTTGCAGCCGCCGGTTGATCGATGCAATGTTCAATCAGATTCGCCCCTTTTGCGTGTCGGTCGTACAACCGACTCATTATAAGATCATGATACATCATCGAAAGGGGATTGTCAATGTCGACCAAAAATTTTTCGATTCGATTTTGCTTTTCCGGCAATCTATCAAACGAATGCGGCGATTTGGCACGGAATGATGGAACTGCATGAGATTTTATGGTATAATTCCGTCAGAATACGAATAAGGAGACCGATTATGGCTGCACCGCGTAAGGAAAATATAAAAGAAAAGATCATTGATGCCACCTGTGCCTTGCTGAAAAGCAATACATTGGCGGATATTTCTCTTGCAGATATTGCAAAGGGCGCGGGGATTTCAAAGGGGACGCTCTATTACCACTACAAGACAAAAAGCGAGATCTTTTTTGATATCACCGATCGCTACCTTTCCGAGCAGTGGGAGGACTTTATCCTTTGGACGGAGGATAAGGACAAGGACACCTCCCTGAACCGGTTGGTGAAGTATGTGGTGGAGCGTAATACCGTGTCTGCCGGACTGCGTATGCATCTTCTGTCGGAGGCACAGCTGGGCAATGAGGCGCTGCGGCAAAGCCTGATTATCCGCTATCGGGAGTTTCAGGAGCTTATCAGCAGAAAAATCTCGGAACGCACCGATCTGCCTGCGGACTTCTTGACATGGCTGATTCTTTTAGCCTCCGATGGTATGATCGTGCAGCAGGCCATCGGCAATACCGAATTTGACCGGGAAGCGTTTATTGCGGAAGGGATCCGTTATCTGAAGGCCGCGGAAGCCTCTGCCAACGGGAACCCGTAATAGACGGCTTTTCACACACAGCCGCCCGCCGCTTTTCACGAGGAGGAGCTTGGGCGACTGCTTTTCGCAGCAATTGCTGCCACAACGCACATGCACTTTCTTTTTGGGGGACCGCATTTTTGCGGCTCCTTTGCAGGGGAAAACACACCTGCCGTCAAGCAGCCCATCACCGCCAAATTATCCCTTGCATTTTACCCACCTATCTGCTATGATAGGTCGCGGGAAGCCGCCCCCTGCCGCACCGGCAGGCGGACGGAGCTTCCTAATATTTGCGCTGTATCCCATCTGCCACAGGCAGCCCGCATCGTTTTTCCCGCCCGCAGGGGCGTATCCCGCAGGGGAACGCCACCAGCCGCATCGGTCAAACGATCCCGCCCGCCGCCGCAAAAGGCAAAGGAATAGCAGCAAGGAGGAAAATATGAATAGTTCTAACCGCATCCGTACCCTTACCACGCTGGGGATCCTTACCGCCGTCATTCTTGTAATGACATTTACCCCCCTCGGCTACATCAGAACATTGGGTTTGGATATCACGCTTCTGCACATTCCCGTCATTCTCGGCGCCGCGCTTACCGGCCCTGTCGGCGGTATGGTGCTGGGCGGTGTGTTTGGATTGACCAGCTTCTTTCAGTGCTTCGGGCTCAGCACCTTCGGCACCACCCTCTTCAGCATCAATCCCGCCGGTACCTTTATCGTCTGTGTGATTCCCCGTGTTCTGCTGGGTTTGGTCGCCGCCTATCTCTATCGTGCCTTTGACCACCTTACCGGCAAATGGAGCGGTACCATCACCGGCGCATTGGCAACCCTCTGCCATACGGCAATGTTTATGGGTACGCTGGCAGTTTTCTTCTACACCAGCGACTATCTGCAGGGCTTTGCTGCCATGCTGGGTACCACCAATGTCTTTGCTTTCATCATTGCCTTTGTCGGTCTGCAGGGACTTCTGGAGGTCGTTCTCGCCGCCATCGTCGTTGGCGCACTGGTCCCGATCATCAAAAAAACCCGCCGCGCATAACGCCTTTCCCTAAAAAATTAGAGGTATCCGCTTTTGGATACCTCTTTTCTTATGTCCGGTTTTAGTCCAACGGGTGCTCCAGCGCCATCAAGGCGCCCTTTACGTCCTCCCCGCCGGGATAGCTGTACTCCTCGTCATGCTCCGTTTCAGGGTCGCCTACCCGGTGCGTCGGGATAAAGATCGGAATGGGACAGTCGTCCACGGCCTTGATGACCCGTGTGCGGTTTTCCTCAGTGTCCTCCAGCGAGAGCGCTGCCAGCAGCGTCGGGGTGGTGAAATGCTCTCCATAGGGGATATGGATCACCGTCTCCCATACCTCCCGTTCGAAGTCACTGCCGCCGGGCGCCAGTGGCAGTGTAAAAATCACACGATGTCCGGTCCAGTATTCCAAGATCTGCTGGAAGCCCTTCTTCAGCAGAGGAGTTTCCTCCTCATCTGCGTCCACCTCCAGCCCGTCACCGAAAATCAGCCGGCACAGGGCATAGTCATCATTCTCCACCAGCGTGATCCAGCCGGGCCCCAGTTCCCTCGTAAACTTCTTCATAGCCATTCCTCCCTGCGATATACAGCCTGTATATTATTTTGATTTTATACGAAACCTGCGGTATCATACGGCGGCACGCCTCCGCTTTGCCTCGGGTCGCCGCCCCTGCGGGCCGGCAACCCTCGCCCGCTGCACCGCGCCGCCTTACTTGCAGTATTTCCGGAAGATCTCCAGATATCGATCGCCGAAGGAGACAAGCGTCACATCGTCCAGCGGCAGCACCAGCGGATCGGCAAGCCAGTTGCCCAAAGCGTCCACCCGCTTCATGGTCAGGTAACGGCTGTCCACCTTCATAATCCGCCCCAGAAAATACAGCGATTCCTCCGGATTGCCCTCGCACTCCACGGCTGCCCAGCCGCCGTATTTCGCCATAATGCCCTCCAGAAGCTCCCGCCAGCCGCAGCAGGAAAAGTCCGGAACCTTTACGGCGTCGTACAGCTTTTCGGCGGTCATCACCTTCCGGAGGAACGGCACATCGTCCATCTGCTCCGCCTCGGTAATGTCACCGGTGCGCACGGCGCAGTAGCCGTCCAGCAAAAAGTTGGACTGCCGCTGCAGCACCACCAGCTCATTTTCCACCGCCACGGGGATCCCCGCATATTCCGGCGCTACCAGACCGTCCCGGTACAGCACCATCATGTTCTTTTGCTGCATTGCCTTTTGCAGCAGGTCTTTTTCCTGCATATCATATTCCTCCGCGGGAGCGCTCGGCTTTCGCCAGCTCCCATTCCTTCAGCTCTTTCAGTTCGTTATAAATCGCCACATAGCTTTTGTGCCGGCTTTCGGGAATCAGCCCCTCCCGTACCGCCTCCAGCACGGCGCAGCCCTGCTCGGTGCGGTGGCTGCAGCCGGTGTAGCGGCAGCGGTCTTGATACCGCTCCATTTCGGGGAAGCACTCCGCCAGCTCGGCAGCGGGCATCGGCTCGCTGCGGGTAAATTCCAGCGCCGAAAAGCCCGGGGTATCGCACAGCCAGCCGCCGTGTCCGTCGGGGAACAGCTCCACGTGGCGGGTGGTGTGCCGTCCGCGCCCCAGCTTTTTGCTGATCTCGCCGGTGGCAAGCTTCAGGTCAGGGTACAGCCCGTTCATCAGGCTGCTTTTGCCGGCGCCGCTGTTGCCGCAAAAGGCGGTAATGCCGCCCCGCAGCAGCAGGGAGGCGGTCTCCAGACCCTCGCCGGTCAGGTTGTTCACCACGGCAGTGGGATAGCCTGCCTTGCGGTAGATCTCTACCCACGGGGCGGGGTCAGCAAGGTCCGGCTTGGTAAAGATCACCACCACGGGGATCTCCCGCCGTGCGGCAATGGCGGTCAACTGGTCAATGACCGTCGCATTGGGGGCAGGGTCGGCAAGCGAGATGACCAGTGCCAGTCGGTCAAGGTTCGCCACCGGCGGGCGCTGCAGGGTGTTTTTTCTCGGCGCAATCGCCGTAATGCTTCCGCAGCCCGGCTCGGTCGGCTCAAAGGTGCAGCGGTCGCCCACCAGCAGGGTGGTCTGGTCCTTGCGGAAGATGCCGCGTCCCCGGCATTCGGTTCGGGTGCCGTCCTCGCTGATGACGGTATAAAAACCACCCAGCGAGCGCAGGATCAGCCCCTCCATTTATTCACCAAAGGCGGCGGAATAATCAGCCGTCCAGTAGTATTGTCCGCTTTCAAAATCCACCGAAGCGCTCTTATACACCACACCGTCGATCAGTACATCGACCATGCAGGTGCCGCTGCCCTTCAGTGAGATGGAGATCAGACGGGTGCTGCGCGGCTCGATCACCTCGCTGTAAACGGTGGAGCCGTTCAGCACGGCGGTCACATTCACCGTGCCGGGCATATCGGGTGGTGTGGTCTGCAGAATCACCGTTGCGGAGCCTTCCACATTGGCTTCGTCCACCGTACCCACCACCAGCGTGATCTTGCTGCCGATCGGCACCATGCTGGGGGAGGCGGGGGACTGGCTCATTACCAGACCGTCGTACTGGTAGTCGGTCAGCTGGTAGGTCACGGTAACATCAAACTGTGCGTCCCGCAGGGTCTGTACGGCAGCTTCCTCGGGATAGCCCAGCACCTCCGGCACCTGCACCTTTTCCTTGTCGCTGCCCACACTGACGTACACCACAACAGTGGTGCCTGCCGCAACGCTCTGTCCGGCGTCGGGGCTGGTGCGTATCACGCTGCCTTCGGTAATGGTGTCGCTGGCAATCTCGGTGGTGGAGTATTTCAGCCCAAGGCTGACCAGCTTGCCGTAAACGGCGGTCGCCTCCTGGTTAGTAAAGGTCGGTATGGTCACCATCTTACTGCCGGCGCTTACCCACACCTGTACGGTGCTGCCCTTCTTTACGCTGGCGCCGGCATTGGGGCGCTGCCGGTAGATCTGACCGGCACCGTAATCGGCGTTATAGTCCTCGCTCTCCATTTTGATCTTGACGCCGGGATAGGCGCCGCCGGCGGTGGCAGCGGTATAGTCCACGCCGACAAGGTTCGGCAGGGTAATATCCTCCACCGACTTGAAGGGCTGATAGATCTGGAACATCACGAGGATAAAGAGGAGAGACGCCGCCAGCACGCCGCAGGTCACGGCAAAAAGCTTGGAAAGGGGCGTCGTCAGTCGGTCACGCAGCTTCTTGCCGCCCTTGCGGGCGGATTTTTTTGCAGCGCCCGCTTCCGTGACGGGGTACCTTGCCGCTGCCGGCGCCTCATCGCCTTTTCTGGCAGGCTTGGCGGCTTTGACGGCATAGGCAGGGAAGGTCGCCTTGGGATCGGCAAGCCAGCGGCGCAGGTCTGCGATCATCTCGCCGCAGTTCTGGTAGCGACGGTCGGGGTCCTTTGCCATGGCGTGCAGGGTGATCTGCTCCAGCCCGACCGGTACGCCGGGGTTCAGGCTGCGCAGCGTTTTGGGATTCTGCTCCACCTGCTGCAGCGCCACACTGATGGGGGATTCCCCGTCAAAGGGCAGCTTGCCGCTCAGCATCTCAAAGAGGATCACACCCACCGAGTAGATGTCGGTGCGCTGATCCACCGCACCGCCCAGCGCCTGTTCGGGGCTGATATAGTGGACGGAGCCGATGGCATTGCCGTCGATGGTACGGCTTTGGCTCATGGCAAAGCGGGCGATGCCGAAGTCCATCACCTTGACCTCGCCCTTTTCGGTCACCATGATGTTCTGGGGCTTCACATCGCGGTGGACAATACCGTTTTCATGGGCGCACTGCAGCGCCGTCAGCACCAGACCGGCAATGTTGGCGGCAGTCCTTCCGCTGATGGGCTTTTTCTGCTCGATATATTCCTTCAGGGTGATGCCGCTGACATACTCCATTACCAGATAGGGGTTGGGAGCGTCCAGCACCACATCATAGATTTTAACGATGTTGGGGTGAGAAAGTGCGTTGATGGCGCGGCTCTCATTGCGGAAGCGCCGCAGATATTCCTCATTGGCGGCGTATTCATCACGCAGCATCTTTACCGCCACCGTCCGCAGCGCCTCGGCGTCAAAGGCACGGTAAACATTGCACATGCCGCCCACACCCACCAGCTCTTCGATGAGGTAGCGGTCAGCCAGCTTGGTACCCAGTATATTTTCCATGTGTTTTGTTCTCCTCTCAGCGGTTGTGGATCAGTACGGCGGTGATGTTGTCCGGTCCGCCTGCAGCGTTGGCTCTGTCGATCAGGGTGTGAATATCCCCGCCGTTCAAAATATCAGCCAGCAGGGGGGATAACTCATCGGGGGGCAGGGCAATGTACAGCCCGTCGGAGCACACCACCAGCGAGACTCCCCGCGCAAGCTGAACCACGGAATAAACGGCCAGCACCACCGGCTCCACCCCTATGGCTCTCGTGATGGCATGCCGGTCGGGGTGGCTGGCAGCTTCCTTAGGGCTCAGCAGCCCCTGCCGCATCATTTTTGCCACGATAGTGTGGTCCTCGGTCATCGGGGTCAGCGTGCCGTTCCGCAGCAGGTAGCAGCGGCTGTCGCCCACATTGGCAATCAGTGCCGTTCCGTTGCTGATGAGAGCGGCGCAAAGGGTGCTTCCCATACCGCGCAGCGCCCCGCCGTTCTGCTCACTTCTGGTATAGACGGCACGGTTTGCGCCCGCCACGGCGGTCTCCAGCAGCAGCCGCAGGCTGCGCTCCTCCATGTGGGGGCGCAGACTGCTTTCCACCATTCGGCGCACCTCCTCGGCGGCAATGCCGGCGGCAATCCCACCGCCGATTTCTCCGCCCATGCCGTCGCACACAAGCCCCCATGCCGCGCCGCCGGGCAGCTCTCCCGCCCGGTAGTCGTCCTGATTCTCCTGCCGGACGCTGCCGACGG
>USBC01000037.1 GCA_900552845.1 uncultured Oscillospiraceae bacterium
CAGTACCTCTACGACCGCCACGGCGCCATCGCTGCGGCCGTCAATGAGCTCCTGGGCTCTGGCACTACCCAGCCACCCGAGGCGGCTCCGGGGGCCGTCCAGGGCTTCCCTGCGACGCCCTTCACTGTTCGCGTCATTATCCCGGATCTGAACTACCGCAAGGGCCCCGGCATGAGCTACGCGGTCAGAGGCCAGACCGGCAAGGGCGTCTTTACCATCACCGAGGTGCAGGACGGCTGGGGCAAGCTCGAAGGCGGCGGCTGGGTCAGCCTCACCTACGTCAGCAAATCCTCGGACAGCGGCACGGCAGGCGGTGATCCGGGCAGCACCGGCGGTACCGGCATTGGACTGATACACCTTACCGAAGATCTCCATCGAAACCTTCGCCAGATCATCGGTGGCAGCCTTGATCATCTCATCATCGGTGCCCTTCAGCGCTTCCTTTACGGCAGCGGTCTTCTGCTCGATGGTCGCCTTATCCTCAGCGGAGATCTTATCGCCCAGATCCTTCACGGTCTTTTCGGTCTGGTACACGATCTGATCGGCGTTGTTGCGGGTATCAATCGCCTCACGGCGCTTCTTATCCTCGGCGGCATACTGCTCGGCTTCCTTCACGGCACGCTCCACATCGTCCTTGTTCATGTTAGTGGAGGAGGTGATGGTGATGCCGGTCTCTTTGCCGGAGCCGAGATCCTTGGCGGAAACATGCACGATGCCGTTGGCATCGATATCGAAGGTAACTTCGATCTGCGGGACACCGCGGGGAGCCGCAGGGATACCGGTCAGCTGGAAGTTGCCCAGCGTCTTATTGTCGGCAGCCATTTCACGCTCGCCCTGCAGCACATGCACCTCAACGGTAGTCTGACCGTCGGCAGGGGTGGTGAAGATCTGAGTCTTCTTGGTAGGAATGGTAGTGTTGCGCTCGATGACCTTTGTCATGACGCCGCCCAGCGTTTCCACGCCAAGGGACAGGGGGGTAACATCAAGCAGCAGCAGACCCTTAACATCGCCGGTGAGAACACCGCCCTGCAGCGCAGCACCGAGGGCTACGCACTCATCGGGGTTGATCCCCTTAAAGGGCTCCTTGCCCATAAAGCTCTTGACTGCCTCCTGAACGGCAGGAACACGGGTGGAACCGCCTACCAGCAGTACCTTACCGATATCGGAGGGCTTCAGACCTGCATCAGCAAGGGCATTGCGGACGGGTCCCATGGTGGATTCCACCAGATCGGCGGTCAGCTCATTGAACTTGGCGCGGGTGATGGTCATATCAAAATGCTTCGGGCCGGAGGAATCCGCCGTAATGAAGGGCAGGTTCACATTGGTCTGGGTCATGCTGGAAAGGTCGCATTTGGCTTTTTCGGCAGCTTCCTTCAGACGCTGGTGAGCCATTTTATCCTTGCGCAGATCGATTCCGTTGGATTTCTGGAATTCGTCCGCCATGTAGTTCAGCAGACGCTCATCGAAGTCATCGCCGCCCAGATGGTTGTTACCGGCAGTCGCCAGAACCTCCTGTACGCCGTCGCCCATTTCGATGATGGAAACATCGAAGGTGCCGCCGCCGAGGTCGTAGACCATGATCTTCTGCTCATTTTCCTTATCAATGCCATAGGCAAGGGCTGCCGCAGTCGGCTCGTTGATGATCCGCTTAACCTCCAGACCGGCGATCCGACCGGCGTCCTTAGTCGCCTGACGCTGGGCATCGGTGAAGTAGGCGGGAACGGTGATGACCGCTTCGGTGACCTTCTCGCCCAAATAGGCTTCTGCATCGGTCTTCAGCTTCTGCAGGATCATTGCGGAGATTTCCTGCGGGGTGTACTGCTTACCATCAATGTTCACCTTGTAGTCGGTGCCCATGTGGCGCTTAATGGACGAAATGGTCTTATCGGGGTTGGTGATGGCCTGGCGCTTTGCCACCTGACCCACCAGACGCTCATTGTCTTTGAATGCTACAACGGAGGGGGTGGTGCGTGCGCCCTCGCTGTTGGGGATAACGACGGCTTCGCCGCCCTCCATAACTGCTACGCAGGAATTGGTAGTACCAAGGTCGATGCCAATGATTTTGCTCATAATCTATTCCTCCTAAACTTTACTGTGAATGAATGGACTTGATTTATTTGAATTTGAATTGCTGACTGAAATTTAATTTGCCTGCTGCACCATGGCGTGTCGCAGGATACGGTCTCCTCGGCGGTAGCCGCTCTGGAAGACCTGCGCCACCACATTCTTACCAAGACTTTCGTCCTCGATGTGCATGACGGCGTTGTGCAGGTTGGGATCGAAGGGATCGCCGGCTTTGCCGAAGGTCTCGACACCCATTGTCTTAAGGAATTCTTCAAAGCCGGTCTGAATCATCTTGATACCGGTGAGGTAATTCTCGTCGGCACAAGGGGTATCCAGCGCTCTTTGCAGATTGTCCAAGAGGGGCAGCAGCTCCTTCAAGGTGTTTGCCACTGCATCGGGATAAATGTTTTCCCGTTCCTTTTGGGTGCGGCGCCGGTAGTTTTCGTACTCTGCCATCAGGCGGAGGTATCTGTCCTCCAGTTCCTTCTTTTCGGCTTCGCACGTTTCCAGTGCCTCGGCTTCCTTGCTCTTTTTCTTTTTGGTCTTTTTTTCCTCGGGGGATTTTTCCTCGGTCACCGCTTCTGCGGTCTCCTCGGTCATCAGCTCCTCCTCGGGGGCGGTGGTTTTATTTTCCTGATCCACAGGGACTCTCTCCTTTCGTGGCTTACAGTCCGTTATTCAGTGCGTCGCTGAGCATTCGGCTGAGCATTCCCGCAAAGTATTCCACATGGGGAATAAGCCTTGCATAATCCATGCGGACGGGGCCAACCAGCCCCAAAGCACCGATGGAATCCTCGCCGATGCGGTAGCGCGCGACGATCATGGAGGAATTCTCCATTTCGGGACGGGCATTTTCCCGTCCCACGCTGACAAACAAATCGCCCTGACGACTGCCGATGAGCCGCAGCATTTCCTCGCGGGAATCCAGCAGCCGGTACAAACGATCCGCTACCGTTCTCAACTCCGGGTGCTGCAGCAGATTGCCCGTACCGCTTCGGTACAAAGCACCCTCGCAGGCTTCCCGGCACAGCTCGTAAATAGCGGCAAGCAGCGGTGCGAAGATGTCGGAGTGCTCGCCCAGCGTGAATGCCATCGAGTTAATGTACCGGGCGGTGATCTCATTGAGGCTGTGTCCGGCAAGTCTGCCGTTGGCAAAGCTCTGGAAGAAATCCACCACATTGGGGGTCAGCTCAAAATTGACGCGGCACACCTTGTTTTTCACCATGCCGTTGGAGCACAAAAGCAGGATAACAACGGTGTGTGCCGTAGCGGGTATGATCTCGATGCGCTTGACGAAAAGGCTTTGCCGCGAAATGGTGGTGGAGATCGCAAAGCAGCCGGTCTCCTTCGCCAACATTTTGGCGGCGCCCTCCAGCACCCTGTCGGGGTCCGGGTCGCAATAGTTGAACAGTGCGTCGATCTCGCCGCGGGTCGCTTCCTCCAGCGGTTGCGGCTTCATCAGGTGGTCAAGGTAGTAACGCAAGCCGCGGTGGGTGGGGATCCTACCTGCTGAGGTGTGGGGCTGCTCCAAATAGCCCTGCTCGCTGAGGTAGGCAAGATCATTGCGAACGGTGGCAGAGGAAACAGCGTCCTCCAGCATGGCGGCGATCAGCTTGGAGCCGATCGGTTCGCCGGTGCGAATGTAGCTTTCCACCACGCAGGTAAGGATCCTGCTTTTTCTCGGATCCAGCTCCATGTCGCTCCCTCCTTTTTAGCACTCACTCGCTTCGAGTGCTAACGATTATTATTGTACTCACTTTTTTGCAGTTGTCAATAGGGTTCACAAATAATTTACAACTATTTTTGCAGTCGGCATTGCGGAGTGCCAGTCCCGTGCTATAATGAAAAACAGCAGGAGATGTGTCTCTCGCGGGCGGGCGCCCTTGCGTACGCGCGCGTGCGCGCGGGAACTTATTATAGAGTAGTATAGAGCAGCAAGGTGCGGAACGCCCCGCAGGGGCGGCGGCGCAGCCGCCGGCACGGGCGGAACGCCCGTGACACCGCAAAGCGGTGCCCTGCGGGGCGGTTTTACCTGCCCGCCCAACGCAAAACGCTTGATAAGAAGGGACGAATGGCAAGTGTTCCATAGTTTACTGCAAAATAAATGGTTTTATCTGTTCTGCATTTCCATGCTGCCCATTGTGGAGTTGCGGGGCGGCATTCCGGCGGGGGCGGCGATGGAGCTGCCCTTTTGGTCGGTATACCTTACCTGCGTGCTGGGCAATCTGCTGCCGGTGCCGTTCCTCATCTTGTTCGCCAAAAAGATATTGGAGTTTCTCTCTACTCTGCCCCGCATCGGCGGTTTTTTCAAAAAAATGATTCGGCGGGCAGATGAAAAGGCAGCAAAGATCGGACAATATGAAAAATGGGGATTGTTTCTCTTTGTCGCCATTCCCCTGCCCGGCACCGGCGCATGGACCGGTTCGTTGGTGGCGGCAGTGCTGCGAATGAGGATCGTCACGGCGTTCCTTGTTATTGCGGCAGGCGTGCTGGTCAGCGGCTTTATCACCGGAGGCATTGCCTATGGGCTGTTTACGGCGTTGGCATAACTACAGAATATACAAACGGAAGAACCTCTCCACCGGCCGGTGGAGAGGTTCTTCCGTTTAGAGAGAAAATGAAAGAAGAATAAAGAGGAAAGCGAAATTATTCTCCGCGCATGCCCTCCTGAATGATCGCTTCCGCTTCGGCGGCTTCCGCCTTGGAAAGCTGGGGGGTATCCCGCAGGGGATATTCAATCCCCAAACTGTCATACTTCACCTTGCCCATCGAGTGGTAAGGCAGCACCTCCAGCTTTTCCATATTGGTCAGTGTCTTCAGGTAGCGTCCGAGCGCCAGCAGCTCCTCCCTTTGGAAGGTGATGCCGGGCACGACGACATGGCGGATCCATACCGGTTTACCGATTTTTTTAAGATACTCCGCAAAGGCGAAGACCCGCGCATTGCTGTGCCCGGTCAGCTTCTTGTGCTCCTCGTCAAACATATGCTTGATATCAAGGAGCACCAGATCGGTGACCGCCATCAGTCGATCGGTTTTTTCGGTATGATCGGGGTCGAACAGGATCCCACAGGTATCCAGCGCCGTGTGGATCCCGTTCTGCTTGGCTTTGGTAAACAGCTCGGTGAGAAAATCTATTTGCAGCATCGGCTCGCCGCCGGTGGCGGTGATGCCGCCGGAGGTATAGAAGGCACGATTGCGGGTGATTTTTTCGATGATCTCATCGGCAGTCATCTCGGTACCGCCTGCCATCTCCCATGTATCGGGATTGTGGCAGTACAGGCACCGCATGGGACAGCCCTGGAAAAACACAACATAGCGGATTCCGGGACCGTCCACAGTGCCAAAGCTCTCAAGAGAATGAATGCGTCCGGTAAGCTCCGTCATTGCAATCACATTCTCTCGTGGAAGGTACGGGAGATAACCTCATCCTGCTGGGCGCGGGTCAGCTTGATGAAGTTGACAGCATAACCGGAAACGCGAATGGTAAGCTGCGGATACAGCTCGGGGTGAGCCTGAGCGTCCAGCAGGGTCTCGCGGTTCAGCACATTGACATTGAGATGATGCGCATTCTTGCCGAAATAGCCGTCCATCAGACCGACGAGGTTATTGACGCGCTGATCCTCATTCTTGCCCAGCGCATCAGGAACGATGGAGAAGGTATTGGAAATACCGTCCTGAGAATCCATGAAGGGAATCTTGGCGACAGAGGCGAGGGAAGCAACGGCACCGTGGCTGTCACGGCCGTGCATGGGGTTGGCGCCGGGAGCGAAGGGTTCGCCGCCCTTACGGCCGTCGGGAGTGGAACCGGTATTCTTACCATAGCTGACATTGGAGGTAATGGTAAGGATAGAGGTGGTATGGATACCGTTACGGTAGGTGGGATACTCACGAATGAAGTTGATGAAGCGGTGCAGGATATCCTTACCGATCTCATCGGCACGGTCATCATCATTGCCGTACTTGGGATAGTCGCCCTCAACCTCATAGTCAACGGCAAGACCCTGCTCGTTACGGATCACCTTGACCTTAGCGTATTTGATGGCGGAAAGGGAGTCGATAACAACCGAGAAGCCGGCGATGCCGGTAGCGAACCAGCGGGTAACTTCCTTATCGTGCAGTGCCATCTCAAGGGACTCATAGCAATACTTATCATGCATATAATGGATAATATTAAGGGCATTGACATAAACGCCAGCCAGCCACTTCATCATATCCATGTACTTCTCCATGACCTCATCATAATCGAGATACTCGGAGGTGATGGGACGATACTTGGGTCCGATCTGATGACCGTTGATCTCATCTACGCCGCCGTTGATGGCATACAGCAGGCACTTGGCGAGGTTGGCGCGGGCGCCGAAGAACTGCATCTCCTTGCCGATCCGCATGGAGGATACGCAGCAGGCAATGCCGTAGTCATCGCCGTGAACGGGACGCATGACGTCATCGTTCTCATACTGAATAGCAGAGTGCTTGATGGAGATCTCTGCACAGTACTTCTTCCAGTTTTCGGGCAGGTTGTGGCTCCACAGCACGGTCAGGTTGGGCTCGGGAGATGCGCCGAGGTTATCCAGCGTATGCAGATAACGATAGCTCATCTTGGTAACCATGTGACGGCCATCGGTGCTCATACCGCCCAGGCTCTCGGTGACCCAGGTGGGATCGCCGGCGAAGATGTTGTTGTAATCGGGGGTACGGGCAAACTTGACCAAACGCAGCTTCATAACAAAGTGGTCGACAAACTCCTGAATCTGCTCCTCGGTGAAGACGCCGTTGCGCAGGTCACGCTCGGCATAGATATCAAGGAAGGTAGAGGTGCGGCCAAGGCTCATGGCTGCACCGTTCTGCTGCTTGACAGCGGCAAGATAGGCAAAATAGACAGCCTGAATCGCTTCCTGAACGTTGGAAGCAGGCTTGGAGATATCGCAGCCGTAAATACCCGCCATGGCTTTCAGCTCTTTAAGGGCACGGATCTGCTCGGAAAGCTCCTCGCGGTCACGGATCACATCTGCCAGCATAACGCTGGGGGTGGTCGCCTTCTGGAACTCCTTGTCCTCGATCAAGCGGTCAACGCCATACAGGGCAACACGGCGATAGTCGCCGATGATACGGCCGCGGCCATAGGCATCGGGCAGACCGGTGATGACATGGCTGTTGCGGCAGGCACGCATCTCGGGGGTGTAGGCATCAAATACGCCGGCATTGTGGGTCTTGCGATGGACGGTGAAGAACTCCTCGATTTCGGGATCGAGATGATAGCCGTTATCCTCGCAGGCCTGCTTTGCCATACGGATCCCGCCGTAGGGCATCAGGGCGCGCTTGAAGGGCTTATCGGTCTGGAAGCCGACGATGGTCTCCTTCTCCTTATCCAGATAACCGGGCCCGTGGCTGAGAATGGTGGAAACGACCTTGGTATCCATATCCAGGACACCGCCTGCCTCGCGCTCCTTCTTGGAGAGCTCCAGTACCTCATTCCACAGGGCGGTGGTATCGGCGGTGGGGCCCTTCAGGAAGCTGTCATCGCCATCGTAAGGGGTGTAGTTCTGCATGATAAAATCACGCACATCAATCTCGGTTTCCCAGCGACCGCCATTAAATTCTTTCCATTCGTTACGCATGTTTCGTTACCTCCCAGTTCATTTTCTCATATTGTTTCGGGTTTGCTTGTGCAGGTTGCTCACTTTTAGTCATATTTTTAACAAGGCTTGTGAACTCTGCACATGCTGATCCTTTTTTGTCGTTACTATTGTATTCTACTTCTCACAACTTGTCAATAGTTTAACAAGACTTTATTCAGAAAATGTACAGTGTTTATTCCTTGCTGTCTATACTCTACCATTTTAGTATAGTTATTGCAAGCGGAAATTTGACGAAATAAGAAAAAACCGGCGGCATGTTTTTACACATACCGCCGAAAAATCCGGGCAGAACACCCCGCAGAGCATTACAAAAGAGGTATCCGATGGGGCATTTTCATTTATTGATAGGGGTGATGGGGGCGCGTGGTCGCTTCTGCTCCTGCACCAAGCGCCAGACCAATTCGGGGCTGATGGCGGGATTGATGGTGGTACGCGCCTGCAGCGCCGCCAGCGCCGCGCCCATGGCAAAGTCGATGGTATCGCCCAGCCAGTAGTGCTGCGCCGCACTGTAAAGCAGCCCTGCCATAAAGCTATCGCCTGCACCGGTAGCATTCTCCACCTGCTGCAAGGGGCGGGTACGGCTCCATAGGCGCTGTCCCATGGCATCTGCATAATAGCACCCGCGAGAGCCTGCGCTGATAATGACGCGGCGCACGCCCTGCGCCAGAATTCCCTCCGCCGCACGGAAATAATCCGCTTCGCAGCGGATCGTACGTCCGGAGAGGATCTCCGCCTCCAGACGGTTCGGCTTAAGGGTATCAATGCCGCGCAGCACGGGACGCAGCCGGCGGGCATAGGCGGTGGAAACGGGGTCGGCAAAGACGGGGACTTTTTCGCCATAGGTGCGGATAATATAGCGCAGCGTTTCCTGCGGCAGGCAGCCGTCTACCACAATGGCGGCGGCAGCCGAGAGCTTGTCCCGCATCGGCTCCAGTCGTGCGGGGGTCAACTCCTGCAGGATCCGCATATCGCTGAGGGCGACAGCCATTTCGCCGTCGCTACGGTGAATGGAAACATAGGACGAGCTGTTTTTCCCCGACAGCGTTAGAAAGCTATCGGTGGCGATACCGCATTCCTCGCACCAGCAGCGGATTTTTTCGCCGTACATATCTTCACCCACCGTGGTAATGAGGCGGGTAGGCAGCCCCAGTCGGGCGGTATTCTCACAAACATTGCGGGTGACGCCACCCACCGAGACCGTAAGGGTGCCGGGGTTGCTGTCCTCCATGACCAGCCTGTTGACGCTTTCGCCCATGATATCCACATTGGCTGCGCCGATACCGATGATCTCTTTTGGCAAGGCGGTATCCTCCTTCTGATTTACTGCCCTATATTATACACCAAAAGGAGGTTTTTTCAAGGGGCGGTTTTCGTGGAATGAGAGATGGGGCTTGGAGGCGGAAAAGAGGTGAGGGGCGGCGCAGCCGCCGGACGAAGTCCGGCCCCCGCGGCGAAGCCGCGGGGGCGCGCCCGTAGGGCGCGCACTGCGCCGCCCCTACCCTGCCCCCTGCTCAATCCCAGAAATGGCGAAGCAACTCCTCGGCGGACTTCTGGCTGGTGCGGGTATATCGGGGAATGCGGACAAGGCAGGCAGGATCGCGGGTGAGGCAGAAGGGCTTGCCCTCCACCCCAAGGGAAGCGGAAAAACCGAGCTGAGCCAAAAGCTCCTCGCTGTGGCGGCTGTAGGAGCCGAAGGGGTAGGTAAAGGTATCGGGGCGTCTGCCGGTCATCTCCTCAATGCGGTCCTGCGCCTTTTGCAGGTCGGCACCCACGGCGGCAAAATACTGCTCGGTGGTTTCATCTTTGCGCTGGGCGGCGCCGCGGCGGGGCTTGCCGGTCTTATGCAGATCGTAGGTATGGTTCTGTATCTCCACCAGACCGCTGGCGGTCATTTCGTTGATCATGTCCCATGTGATGTGGGAGTAGTTTTCCTTGTTTTCCTCCCGCTCACTGTATTTGTCGGTCTCCCCCACAATGATGGAGATCACGGCTTTCATATTGTATTTTTGCAGCAGCGGGTAGGCATTCAGATAATTATTATAGTAGCCGTCATCAAAGGTCAGCATCACCGGCTTTTCCGGCAGGGGCGTTCCCTCCTGCACATAGGCAAGAATATCGCTCATGGTAACCGCTGTGCAGCCCTGCTGCTGCAAATAAAGGAGATCCTGCTCCAGCGCCTGCGGAGTAATGACATAGTCCCCTGACTTTTTGGGGTCGGAATGCACCCCGTGGTACATCAGCACTGGCAGACGCACCTCCTGCGTAACCGAAAGGCCGTGCATCGCAGGAAGAATACGCCCGCTGCCCCACCACACCGCACTCATCAGCAGCACTGCTGCCAGCACCATTACCAAAAGTCGTTTCCACCACGTCATCATCTTGCCCTCCCTTTTCCGCAGACTTTCCCTGCTATTTGTATGCGGCAGCACTTGACGGTATCACCACACGACGGTTATACTGATAGCGGAAAGGAAGTGGAACCGATATGGTAAGACACATCGTATTGTACCGGCTGCGGGAGGATAACAAAGAGGAGAACGCCCGCCTGATGAAAGAGAAGCTGGAGGGCTTAAACGGCAAAATAGAGGGGCTGCACGGGCTGCGGATCGACCGAGACTGCAACGTCCATCAGTATGATGTATGCTTGACGGCGGATTTTGACGATTTGGCGGCGTTAAAAGCCTACAAAGCCCACCCGCTGCATGTAGCGGCATCGGACTTTGTGCATGAGGTAATGACCGAGCGCGCAGGTTTTGATTTTGAGGTATAAACCCCCTTTTGCAACCGCCGGTTGCGGAAAATCCAACGAAGCGCGGTGGTCTGCCACTGCGTTTTCCGCTATGATAGGGACACAAGATAAGCCACTATCCCGAAAGGAGAAAAACATGACACTGGGAGAACGTATTGCATACTACCGTAAAAAAGCGGGTTATTCGCAGGAGGGGCTGGCAGAGCAGCTGAATGTCAGCCGGCAGGCCATCAGCAAATGGGAGACCGGCGAAGCCACCCCAGACGCAGAGCGGATCATTGCGCTGGCGGCGGTACTGGGTATTTCCACCGATACCCTGCTGCTGGGCAAGGAGGAACCGGAACGCCCTTACACGGAAGCGGAGACGGTTCGGCAGCCTGCCCCCATGCCGGAATGGCTGGACCATCTGCCGCGGCATATCGGGCGGCTGTTCCGGGAAAAGGGCTATATCGCCGGCTACATCGTGGCGGCGCAGGGACTGGGCGTCCTACTCGTTGGGTTGCTGGCACGCTTCGGCTTCGGTAGTATTCTTTCCATGCAGAACGGCGCGTGGGGCATGATGGGATCTGTGGGCAGCATGGGCAGCATGTCCGCCGCCTTCCGGTTCCCGATCATCTTTGCCAATATCCTCTGTGTCCTCGGCGGCATCGTTATCATCGGTGGGGTGGCGCTGGCAATTATCTGGAAGCGGCGGGTGCAAAAATAACTCTTAAATAAACCAACAAGCCGGGCAGCGGGAACGCTGTTCGGCTGTTTTATGCCATTAAAAGTGCACCGATTGCGCCCCGATTGAAAAAGACACCCTCCTTGCGGAGGGCATCCCAAATATCTTTATACTTACCGGCTGGAATAGTTGGTGTAGCTGACAAAGCCGTCATACAGCTTACCCAGATATTCGAAGCTCTTGCCGGTACCGATGGCCACTGCCTCGATGGGGTTTTCGGCCAAATGCACCCGGATGCGCACCCGGCTGGTAATGAGCTTATCCAGCCCATCCAGCATAGCGCCGCCGCCGGTCATCAGCAGACCGTTTTTCTCAATATCTGCAACCAGCTCAGGCGGGGTTTGCTCCATCACCGACTGCAAGGCAGTAATGATCCGCTCCACCTCGATGCGCAGCGGCATCTCCAGCTCATAGCTGGAAAGGGTGATCTTCTGCGGCAGACCGGTCACAAGGTTGCGTCCCTTGACCTCGATAGTCTTTTCGGGTTGCCCCTCGGTCCAGACAGTTCCGATCTCCCGCTTAACACGGTCAGCGGTAGAGTCACCGATGAGGACATTGTAAGTGCTGCGGACATACCGCACAATGGCGGCGTTCATCTTGTTGCCCGCCATTTTTACCGAGCTTTTGCAGACAATTCCGTTAAGAGAAAGCACCGCAATATCGCTGGTGCCGCCGCCGATATCCAATACGACAATACCGCCGGGACGGGTAATATCCATTCCTGCGCCGATGGCTGCCGCAACCGGCTCCTCAATGAGGTAAACATTGCGCGCGCCGCTGGACATCACGGTATCTATAACGGAGCGGGACTCCACCTCGGTAATCGCACTGGGTACGCAAACACAGACACGGGGCTTAAAGACCCTGCTGGGGTTCACCTTGGCAAAAAAATGCTTGAGCATCTGCTCGGTCACTTCATAATCGCTGATGACGCCGTCCTCCAAAGGGCGCACCACCCGAATGTCTGAGGCGGTCTTGCCCAGCATGGTATAGGCTTCATCGCCGACGGCAAGCACCTGCCCGTTGCGCTCGTCCATTGCCACAATGGACGGCTCCCTCAGCACAATGCCCTTTCCGGCTATATAAATCAGGGTCGTTGCGGTTCCCAGGTCAATTCCGATATCGTTTGCAAACACCTTGTTATTCCCTCATTTCCCAGTGCGTTATTCCGGCTGTGATGATCTGCGGAAAAACGCGCAAATCTTTTCATTTATCATATCATTTTGGCAGAGCATTGTCAAAGCCGCCACCGCACATTTCGCAGTAAATTCACAATTTCATTGCTTTCTTCTGCTCCGGCGGCTTGGGCGTGCGCAGCACCGCTGCGGCATATACCGCTTCGGCGCCCTGTCCGCACAGAAGAGCGGCACAGTTTTCTATGGTGGCGCCGGTGGTGATGATGTCATCGACCAGTAGAATTCTCTCGCCCTGCGGCAAAAGCACTTTCCCTGCACGATAGCTTTCCTGTGCCAGCGCCACCCTTGCGGCACGATTTGCCGATGCATGGGCAGTCGCTCTGCCGTCCCGCAGAACAACGCCCTTCCGAAGCGGCAGTCCCAGCTCCTTTGCCAGATATGCCGCCAACAACGCCGACTGGTTATACCCGCGGTGACGCTCCCGCGCCGGCGGCATCGGCACATAGGTCACGGCGGTAAGCCTTGGCAGGATCCCGCTTTGCCTTACCGCCGCAACCAGCAGCCCGCCAAAAACCGGCAGGCTTTCCCGCACGCCGTCGAACTTGAACTGCTCCATGCCGCGGCGAAGCACTCCCTCATACGGTGCGCACCACAACAGCTTCTCACAGTTGAATACATTATCTTCCGCAAAGCAGCCCGCCTCGGAAAGTCTTTCCCGGCAGATCGGGCACAGCTTCTCCTGCCAGCTGCACAGCTCTCCGCACAGTACACAGCGCGGCGGATACAAAAGGTCGGTCAAAATGTTCCGAAGGGTTACTCGCTCACTCATTGTACATCTCCCGCAGCATTTCCATTTGGTTGGTATAGCGCAGGGTACGGCGGTTATTCTGCACCATAGCGTATACCGTCTCCTTTTGTCCGGTCATGATCAACAGACGGCGGGCACGGGTA